>JBNKDX010000042.1:0-11089 GCA_050288485.1 Rhodomicrobiaceae bacterium
GTCAGGGCAAGCGCGCCAACAAAGCCCAGCGCGCCGGCCAGGAGGCGGACCTGTGGGCGCGTATCGCGGGCGAAATTGGGGACGGCGATCTTCGGAGCGGTTCGCTTCATCCGCCAGCCTCCGCAATCAACTCCCAGGCCGGACGGGCCGCGGGCCGAGCGGCGGCCGCAGCGGCATCACGCCAGAGGTTGCGGACCGGATGCGGCAGATCCCGAAAAACCTCAGCTTCCGCCGGGTCATCACCGCAAGCGAGAACATCGACGCCGACAGAGTCTGGCTGATAGCCGCCCGCGGCGGCATAGCGCTTCAAACGCGTCTTGAGCGTCGCCAGAAACTCGGCACGCGGACGCTGATGCTGCTGAAACACGCCGATATGCCCCGCGGTATCCGGCGCGGCCCAAAGTATGACCGTGGCGTAATCGCTGTAGAGGAGCAGCAGAAGCGACGGCGCGGGCGACAGGACCCCCGCCAGCGCCCGGATTGCATACATGCTCTCGGTGGTCATGACGTCGGCGTGAAGACGGCGCGCATTGAGCCGCTGCTGGAGGCTCCCTGCCAGCGCCGCGTTCAGCGCGCAAACCATGACGTGGCGCTCTCCCCCCGCTGCGCCCTGCACGCTGTAGGCTATGCTGACAGCTCCGGGCTCGATCCTGTGATCGCGGCAGAAACGCTGCGTCACCAGCAACTCGACGTCCGCACGGGCGCGCGGAAGCTGGTTGAAACGGAGGACCGCCATCTGCAGAAGCGGATCGGCCAGCATCACCCGCAAATGCGGACTGAACCGGCGGCGTCTTGCCGGCATGGCCTCCAGCACCCGGCCAAGTGCCGCGCCCGTTTCCGCACAATCCGGCCAGGTCTGCGCATCGCTGCCCAGCGGGAGCCGTTCGCTGTGTCTTGCTGACGCAGCCGGGCCGCCGTTGCGCCACACGGCGTCAACTGCGGAAAGACCAATACGGATCGAGCAATCGACTTGCATATCCGCCCCTTCACGTCACCCGCACGACTTCGGCAAGCGATGTCAGCCCCGCGAAGGCCTTCGCCAGCGCTGCCTCGCGCATGGGGCTCATGCCCGCAGCCTGCGCGCCTGCGCGGATTTCCTCCAGCGGGCGGCGCTCGATGATCATCTGCTTAAGATCGGCGGTCAGCTCCAGGATCTCGGCAACCACGGTGCGTCCCTTGTATCCTGTGCCGTAACAGGCGTCGCAACCGGGCGCATCGAAGCAAACGCGATCCTCGATGCCTTGCCCATTCAGACCGAGGGCAGCCAGCGTATCGGCTGTGTGGCCCACGGAACGCTTGCATTGCGGACACAGCTTGCGGACGAGACGCTGCGCGACGACGCAGTTGAGCGCCGCCGTCAGCTCGTAAAGATCGATTTGCATGTGTGTGAAGCGGGCGATGACGTCGAAGGCGTTGTTGGCGTGCAGCGTCGTGATCACCAGATGACCGGTCAGCGCAGCCTGCACGGCGATGGACGCCGTTTCGCGGTCGCGTATTTCACCCACCATGATGCGGTCCGGATCGTGCCGCAGAATCGACCGCAGGCCGCGCGCGAAGGTGAGGTTCTTCTTCTCGTTGACGGGCACCTGCAGAATTCCGGGAAGCTCGTATTCCACCGGGTCTTCGATAGTGATGATCTTTTCCCGCGTGTGGTCGAGACCGGCGATGCAGGCATAGAGCGTCGTCGTCTTGCCGGAGCCGGTCGGGCCGGTTACCAGCAGCAGCCCGAAAGGTGAACGGACGAAGCGGGTCAGAAGCCCGCTCGCTTCCGCGTCGAACCCGAGTTGATCGAGGGACAGCGTCGTCTGCGACTGAAGCAGATGCGATTTGTCGAGGATCCGGATGACGATGTCCTCGCCGTGCGCGCCGGGCAGCACCGAAACGCGGAAGTCCACCTCGCCGCCGCTGAGACGCAGCTTGAACCGGCCGTCCTGGGGCACACGGTGTTCCGCGATATCGAGTTCGGCCATGACCTTGATGCGCGAGATCAACGGCGCATGATAACTGCGGTCGAATGGGCCGAGAGCGTGATTGAGCACGCCGTCGATACGGAAATGAATGCGGGTGCCGTCGGCGTCCGTGTGAATGTGTATGTCGCTGGCCTGCCTTTCCAGGGCCGCCTTCAGCATGCTCTTGACGAGCCGCACGACGGGGGCTTCTTCAGCCGCGGTTTCAGTCAGTTCGATGGTCTCGGTTGCGCCGCGTTCGTTTTCGCGCACCAGGTCGAGACGAAATTCCTGCGAGACGTCCTGCAGGGCTTTCGTGGCGCTGCCAGCCCGGCGGAGCGCCGCCTCGATGGCCTCTGCCGGACTGACCGCGAATTCGATCTCGCAACCGGTGAGAACGGAGAGGATACGCTCCAGTTCCAGATTGTCGGGCGTGCTCGTGGCGACGGTGAGCACCGGACCGTTCAAGCTGACCGGCATTACGCCGAGCCGCGCGGCGTCGGCCGCGGCGAGCTTCGCCAGCGCTCCGGCGCCGGCCTCCCCCTCAAGTTCCGGAAGGAATGGAAGCTTAAGCGCGGCTGCGCGCCGCGCCAGAGCGTTCGCATCGGAAGCCGGCCCGCGACCGGCCGCGGGCGAGGGCGCTTCCCGCAGGGAATTCGCCGACGGAGACGCGGTCATCGGACAGCCTCCATCAGCGAGAACACCGGCAAATACATCGAAACGATGACGCCCCCGACCACGACCCCGGCGAACAGCGTAAGCGCGGGCTCGATAAGCGTGGTAAGGCGCGTCAGGCTGCGTTCGAGTTCGCCGTCGTGATAAGCGGCTATTTCAGCCAGCATCCGGTCGAGGCTGCCGCTGGCTTCGCCCGCTTCCAGCATCTTCAGGCTGGCCGGTGGAAACAGATTGTGCTGCGCGAGCGCCGCGGACATCTTGGCCCCGGCCCCGATCGCGGCGTGGACGTCGCGCAGGGCCGCCGCGAAATGGTGATCGGGCAGACCCTGGCTGGTGACTTCAAGGGCGCGCGCGACGGGCGTTCCCGCCGCCGTCAGGGTCGCCAGCATGCGGGCGGTCGCCGCTGCGGCCTGGGCGCGCCGCAAGCTTCCAACAACCGGGAACCCCAGGAAAAAGCGGTGCCGCTGCTGCATTCCCCCCGGCGCCGCCCTCCAGATGCGATCTGCAATGATCAGCGATGCCGCCGTCCCCAGAGCAGCGCCAGCGATGAGGTGAAAATGCGAAGCCACCACGAGCAGCACCTGGGTGGGGCCGGGCAGTTCGCTGCCGAGATCGCGGTACATTGCAACGAAGTTCGGGATGACCGCGACGAACAGGAATACCAGCACCGCAGCGAGGACCGAAAGCAGCACTAGCGGGTATGTCAGCGCCTTGGAAACCTGCGCCCCGAGCCGCAGGCGCAGATCGAGACTGCTCTGGTAGTGCTCCAGGCTCTGGGCCAGCGTCCCCGATTGCTCGCCGACCGCCACGGTTGCGCAATAGGCCGGCTCGAAGACCAGCGGCAGTTTGGCCGCGGCTGCGGACAAGGAGGCGCCGCGCCGGATGTCTTCGACCATCAGGCGGATGGCGGCTTCAAGCCTGGGCTGCCCTGGCCGCGACGCCAGCAGCGCCAGCGCCTCCACGATCGGGATGCCTGCCTTCAGCAGGACGACGAATTGGCGGTTGAAGCCTGCGATGTGATGCAGCGGCGGGCGGGCGCGGTCGAACGAAAATGCTCTGTCCGCCTCGCGGGCGGACTTCAATATCAGGTCACGAGAAGCCAGAATTGCGCGCAGATCGGTAATCGACGCGGCGACCTCCCGGCCGCTCTGCGCCGCACCGCTCAGTGAAAGCGCCCTGTACGCATAAGTTGGCACGCCAGCTCCCGTCACTCCGCGTCATCGAATTCCCGGTCTTCGCCTGCAGGCGATCACCAGCTTACAATGTCGGCATTGTCCTCTGCCCCGCCTTCCCGGCCGTCCGCGCCGTAGGACAGGATGTCATAAACCTGGTGCTCCCCCGGGGAACGGTAGAGATAGGCTCTTCCCCATGGATCAGCGGGCACTTTCTGCGATTTGAGATAAGGGCCGTGCCAGCCGTCCGTTGCCGGTGGTTTCTGGACCAGCGCCGACAAACTCTCCGATGTAGTCGGATATCGCCCGACGTCGAGATAGAAGAGATCAAGCGCGTTACGGAAATTCTGGATCTGGAGACTTGCGGTCTTCGTTCGCGAACTGGATACGTAGCTGAGCACCTTCGGGCCGACCAAGCCGACAATCAGGCCGATGATCGTCAAGACGACGAGCATTTCGATGAGGCTGAAGCCCTCGCACTTGCGCCAGCGGCGCCGGGCACCGCTCCCGGCCTTATCTCGACGGCATACACAAACCAACGCGCCCCCCACTGATTGTCTGCATAATGTCCATGCGACACGACATATATCATTCCGTGGAAGGCCGAATCAATGCATGCATGTTCGATTGAGTTTCCGCGAATTGATTGTTTATGAACGATCGCGGCGGTGTAGTCTTTTCGCATGTGCGCCGCACAAAGAACAGAACTTGACGCCAGACAACTGCTTGCAGTCGCACGCCCTACTGGTTGTTTTGTATCGAGTTTTCTACTCTGGAGGTCCGGATAAGGCAAAAGCCGCGCGTCTGCCTTCCGGTGATGCGGTTTGCCGTAACCGGGGACTGGAAAACGTCGCGCCATTTCCGGCCGGATGGCGTTTTCCGTCTCAGTACGTTGCAAATATGATACATACTGACAATCAGTAGACCTTCTCCTCTGCCGATGTCCCGTTTCCGCGTCGGCCTCCGGATGCCGCTCCGGCCGGCGGGTGCTGTCCACCGGGATATTGGAACAACCGGCTCCGGAGCCGCTGCGCGCCAGCATAAGATCGGGTAATGTGGCGTCTCGCACGGCAGTCGCAAGACGCCTCCCCCGAGTAGCCCGCCCCTCGCCGCCGGTATACGGAAACGCCCATGTCACGACCGAAGACGCCCCTCCTCACCGTCGATTGCGTAATCTTCGATGACAGAAACCGCGTGCTTCTGATCCGCCGCAGGAATCCGCCATTTCGCGGCGGCTACGCGCTCCCCGGCGGCTTCGTCGATATCGGCGAGACCACCGAAGCGGCCTGCCGCCGCGAGGTGCTGGAGGAAACAGGCGTCAGGGCCGCCCGCCTGCGGCTCATCGGCGTCTATTCCGACCCGAAGCGCGACCCGCGCGGCCACACCTGCACGGCGGCTTATCTCGCAGGCTCGTGGCGCGGCGCCCCCAAGGCTACGGACGACGCCGCCGGGCTGGAATGGGTCGCGGGCTGGCGCAGGGCCCCGCTCGCCTTCGATCATCGCCGGATCATCGCCGACGCCGCACGGCTCCGCGCCGCCCAAGCCAAGGCACACCCTGGATAACGCTTCCCCCCGTCACGCGGCGAGTCTTTGCTGGACACCGGGCATCCGCCCGGCTTCTGGCCCACTTAGCCGTGGGCCCCGAGGTGCCCCACGCAACGGTATTCGCCCTCGCCGGTCACGCGATCATGCACAGGCGGAGAAACCGGGCTTGCGCTTTGTCAGCGTTCGGCACAGAACAACCGGAGTTGTTTCGAGGCTGGGGAGGGGAACATCATGCTGACATGGCTCATGGGCGCGTGGCTCATCTATCACGCCATCGCCGCCGCCTTCTATTATCAGGCCACCGCGCCAGTGACGCCCGAGGCGCTCGAAGCCTTTTTCCACGGCGGCAAATATGTCCTCCATGCAGGCAATCTCATCGGCACGACAGGCCCCGTCTTCGTCGTCACCTACGGCACCCTCGTCACATTCGTGATTCTCATTGCGCTGTATCTGGAGATGGGCCGCGTCGCGCGCTATGGCCTTTCGCGGAATTTCAGCGGCAGCCAGTTCGACCTGTACGGCTCCATCTTCCTGCTCGTGGCGTGCTGCATCGAGTGGTTCTTTCTGACGATCGCGCAGACCTCGCTGTTCATGGTCCTCCTGTTCGCAAGCATCATGGATGTGCTGGTGCACGTTCGTTTCCTGCACCATTTCGTGGCTGGCAGGAAGAACGGCGGCTGACGACGCGGAGCCCGCGCTTCCTGCAGGCGATGACGTGCGCGTGAGACGACGGTGGGGATGTCGTGTTTTGACATTGCCCGCGCGATTGCGCATGGTTTATGCCAACTCACGCAACGATCACAGGAACAAAAAAGCGATGACGCGTCTCCCGAATCCGGCGCCCGCCAGCGGTCCCGGCGGCACGGCCGCAGATAGCGCCGGACTGGGCGAGATGCCCGTCTGGAACCTCGCCGATCTCTACCCCTCGACGGACAGCGCCGAATTACAGCGCGATCTGCAGCGCGCCCATCAGGACGCGGAGACTTTCGCCGCCCGTTACTACGGCAAGCTGGCCGAAGCGGCGAATGCAAAAGGCGGCGGCGGGCTTTTCGACGCCATCCAGGAATTCGAGGCGCTCCAGGACGTGATGGGCCGCATCGGCTCGTTCGCTTTTCTGAACTACGTCACCAAGACCGACGACCCCGCGCGCGCCAAATTCTTCGGCGACTGCCAGGAGAAGCTGACCAATATCGGCTCGAAGCTCCTGTTCTTCGCATTGGAACTTAACCGGCTGGACGACGCGCTCGTGGAAAGCCTCATGGCCGCCCCGCCGCTCGACCATTACCGGCCCTGGCTGATCGAGCTGCGGAAGGAAAAGCCGTACCAGCTTTCCGACGATCTGGAGCGGCTCTTCCACGAAAAGAGCATGACGGGGCGCGCGGGCTGGAGCCGGTTGTTCAGCGAGACGATGACCGCCCTGCGCTTCGAGGTGGACGGGCAAGCGCTCACGATCGAGCCGGCGCTCAACCTTCTCGTCAGCCCCGACGAGGAGATTCGCCGCAAGGGCGCCGCCGCACTCACCAGGGTGTTTCGCGACAATGTGCGGCTTTTTACGCTGATCACCAACATCCTCGCCAAGGACAAGGAGATTTCCGACCGCTGGCGCGGCTTCCCCGACGTCGCCTCCGACAAGCACCTCGCCAACAATGTCGAGCCGGAGGTCGTCGAGGCGATGGTTTCCGCCGTGCGCAGCCGGTACGCGGCCATCTCGCATCGCTATTACGCCATGAAGGCGCGCTGGCTCGGCAAGGAAAAGCTCGAATACTGGGACCGCAACGCGCCGCTGAGCGAGACCAGCCGCACCATCTCCTGGGCCGAAGCACAGGAAGTCGTGGCCGGCGCCTATGAGCGCTTTTCGCCGGAAATGGCGGGCATCGTGCGCACCTTCTTCGACAAGCGCTGGATCGACGCGCCGGTCCGTGACGGCAAGGGGCCGGGCGCGTTTGCGCATCCGACCGTGCCGAGCGCGCACCCCTACATCATGATGAACTATCTCGGCAAGCCGCGCGACGTCATGACGCTCGCCCACGAGTTGGGCCACGGCGCGCATCAGGTGCTGGCGAACGGCCAGGGCGCGCTGATGTCGGCGACGCCGCTGACGCTCGCGGAGACGGCCAGCGTCTTCGGCGAGATGCTGACCTTCAAGGCCATCCTCGCCAGCGCCGCCACGCCGGAGGAGAAAAAGCTTCTCATCGCGCAGAAGGTGGAGGAGAAGATCAACACCGTGGTGCGGCAGGTGGCGTTTTACCAATTCGAACGCCACGTCCACACCGAGCGCCGGGATGGCGAACTGACATCCGACCGCCTCGGCGAAATCTGGATGGAGGTGCAGGCCGAGAGCCTGGGACCGTCGATCCGGCTCGGCGATGGCTACGAGGTCTACTGGACTTACATCCCGCATTTCATCAACTCGCCGTTCTACGTCTACGCCTATGCGTTCGGCGACTGCCTCGTGAATTCGCTTTACGCCGTCTACGAGAAGAGCGAGGCGGGCTTCCAGGAACGCTATCTGGAGATGCTGAAAGCGGGCGGCACCAAGCACCACAAGGAGCTGCTGGCGCCCTTCGGTCTGGACGCGAGCGATCCGGGCTTCTGGGCGATGGGGCTGGGTGTCATCGAGGCGATGATCGACGAGTTGGAGGCGTTCGAGAAGGCGGGAATGTAGATCGTGTGTTGAACGCCCTTTGCTCTATGACGATCCGATAACAACGTGACCACTTCAATATGGAGCCCAATAAAGGACACACTTTAGATCACCTCAGAAATTCTGTCTAATTGGCATCGTTTCCGTATTGGTGGGGCCGCATGCTTTCGGCGGTGAGTTTATGCTGGCCCGCGCGCGGCCCATCTTCTATCTCTTGGATACCGAATCTATCATATCTGTGGCAGAATTTTGTGAAACGCTCTTCTCCAAAGCCATCCGTATAGCGCACTTCACCCCACAGATATAAGAATGTTCGGTTGTTTTCTGGGGCGTTCCGAAATAAGCGGATAGATTCAGCGGTAAATTTACACCGCTGCGAACGTTTCATTTCAGCCCCAGTGGGGATTACAAATTTCTCACCGTAAAACCGACTTTCGTCGATTTCAAAAACATTCATTTTGCCATTGTCACTGATCTTGTGCGCAATAAACCAAGTGACATTTCTCGCTGGCAATTTTCCCTTGTTTCGTACACTGATATGCGCCCAGGCATCTTCACCGAATGGTTCGATGCCAAGAGGTTCGACAGCAAGATAGGCTCGTTGAAGGATACGAGAATCTTTGATTTGTTGCTCGCCAACGTCAGCAGACCTGTCGGCGGCGCGAGCAGTGGCCTTCGTAGCACCTTCCAGTTGTTTCGTGAGCCAAACGAGCGCAAGAGTGAATAGGACTATCAGCCAGTCGGTAACGGAAGAATTCCGAGTCCACCGTGTCCACCATCCATCGGATACCTTGTTCGGTGTGGATTTCTCTTGCCCATCGCGCTTATCGCCAAGGGTGATTCCTCGCGGCCCCCCCAAACCTTGTGTCGGCGCATTCTCGGAAATGCCTTGTTGCTCAGTACGTTCTGCTTTTGGCAGTTGTTCTGGCACCAGTTCTGCCGCCGTGCAGTCAACCATCGCCAAAAACGCGAAGATCGGCAGGATCAGTCGCTTCTTCATGGTTTCGGTTTCCCAATTTGGGACGATGAAGACAAATCGCGAACGCTCGAACTTGCGGCGACGTTCTGTCCAACAAAAGATATTGGCGTTGTCAAAGGCGGTAGCCGAAGTGCCGCCCCCTTTCCGGGTTAGACAGGCGTCGCCATATTGCAGGTTGATGACGATGCCACGCAAGCCCGAAGAGACCCCATGAACGACGCCACCCCGCCCGACGACGAATCCAACCGCCTCAGCCGCCGCTTGGCGCGTTATGCCCAGGTCGGGACCAATGTCGGGGGCGTCGCAGCCAGTCTCGGCGTGCGCTATTTCCTCGGCATGGGGCTGGAGAACGAGAAAAACGCCACGGCGCTCGCCAGCGCGCTCGGTGGCCTCAAGGGGCCGCTGATGAAGGTGGCGCAGCTCCTCTCCTCGATCCCGGACCTGCTGCCGCCCGAATATGCCGAGGAACTCGCCAGGCTGCAGACGCAGGCGCCGCCGATGGGTTGGGCGTTCGTCAAGCGGCGCATGGCCGCCGAACTCGGGGCCGGTTGGCAGACGAAATTCGCCGAATTCGGTCACGAAGCCGCGGCGTCCGCCTCACTCGGGCAGGTGCACAAAGCGCTGAGCCTTGACGGCCGCCCGCTCGCCTGCAAGTTGCAATACCCCGACATGCAATCAGCCGTGGAAGCCGACCTGCAGCAGCTCAAGCTGCTTCTCGCCATCCACAAACGCGTCGACGGGGCGGTTGATACCGCCGAGGTCGCCGAGGAGATCGCCGCGCGCCTGCGCGAGGAGCTGGACTACGGGCTCGAAGCCCGCCACACCGCGCTGTACGGGCTGATTTTCGAGAACGACCCGCTTATCCGCGTGCCGCGCGTGTACCCGGAATTGTCCACCAGCCGCTTGCTCACACTCGACTGGATGGAAGGCGGCCGCCTGCTCGACTACAAGACGCGGCCGCAGGAAGAGCGCAACCAGATCACGCGGGCGCTGTTCCGGGCGTGGTGGTATCCCTTCAACCATTACGGCGTCATCCACGGCGACCCGCATCTCGGCAACTATACGATCTTCGAGGAGGATGGCCGCGCGAAGGGCATCAACCTGCTCGATTACGGCTGCATGCGCACCTTCGCACCGCGCTTCGTCGGCAGCGTTATCGATCTGTACAACGGTCTCGCGCACGACGACGGCGCGCTCATCGTCCACGCCTTTGAAACCTGGGGATTCGCGGGACTGTCGAACGAACTGCTCGACATCCTCATCATTTGGGCGCGGTTCATCTACGGCCCGCTGCTCGATGACCGCGTGCGGCGCATCGCCGAGGGCGTGTCGCCCGCGCAATACGGGCGCAAGGAGGCGTTCGCCGTGCATAAGGGTCTACGTGAGAAAGGGCCGGTGAAAGTGCCGCGCGAATTCGTGTTCATGGACCGTGCCGCCATTGGGCTGGGCGGCGTGTTCCTGCACCTCGACGCAGAAATCAATTTCTACGAACTGTTTCATGAGACGATCCAGGATTTCAGCCTGGACGGGCTGCGCACACGCCAAGCCGAAGCTTTCGCCAGGGCGGGCGTGCCGATGCCGGAGTAAAGCCTCAACTCTGATCCTCGATCGCTTGGCGCTGCCTGTAGCCCGTACGCGCCGGATCGCGAACGTTGGTCTCGATCTTGCGCAGCGACCACACCACCTGCACCTCCGACGAACACCGCCCGCGCAGCACGATCTGAAGGCCGCGCTTCTGGATGATCGGATCGGCGAGGAAAATGCTCTCCTCGATCTCGACCCTCGCGCCCGCCGCGCGGAACTTCCAGAGCTGGGCGTCCGGCAGCGTGATGCTGACGCTGTTCTCCTCGACGTCGAGGCGCGGCGACACGCGCGGATGCAGGTGGAAATGAATGGCGAAGCTGTCGCTTTCCTTGGTCAGCGGGCGGCTCTGCGGCGGGCAGGCAAGCTGGTCTATGCCCTCGACCACGGTTCCCGCGGCCACGAGGCGCAGGCGGCGCTGATGAATGAACCCGAAGCGGTCCCGGTAACCGTCGTGCATGGCGCGCAGGAGGAGGTCGCCCTTGTCCTCCTTCACCTCGCCGCGCACCAGACGCGGGCCGGAGAGGAAATGAACGTCGCGCTTCGG
>JBNKDX010000043.1:0-10976 GCA_050288485.1 Rhodomicrobiaceae bacterium
CGTCTACGAGGTGCGCGTGGACGGACTGGAGCCCGCGAGCGGCGCCGGCCCGTCACGGCGTGCGGCGGAACAGGCGGCGGCGGCGGCGCTGCTGACGCGCGAAGGCGTGTGGAAGGCGGCGGATGACTGATACCCCGGCATCGGAGACCCGCTGCGGCTTCGTCGGCGTCATCGGCGCGCCGAATGCGGGCAAGGCCACGCTCACCAACGCGCTCGTCGGCATCAAGGTCTCGATCGTCTCGCACAAGGTGCAGACGACGCGCGCGCAGATCCGTGGCATCGCCTTGCAGGGCGCGAGCCAGATCATCCTCGTGGACACGCCGGGCATCTTCCGCCCGAAACGGCGGCTCGACCGCGCCATGGTCGAAGCGGCGTGGGGCGGAGCGCGCGAGGCGGACGCGGTCGTGGTGCTGGTCGATGCGGCGAAAGGGCTCGACGACGAGGCGGCGGCGCTCATCAAGGCCTCCTGCGATCTCAAGGCGCCTTGCGTGCTGGCGCTGAACAAGATCGACCGCACACCCAAGCCGAAACTCCTGGCGCTGGCGGCCGAGGCGGCGGCTGTCCGCCCGTTCGAGCGCGTGTTCATGATTTCCGCTGCGAATGGCGAGGGCGTGGAGGATTTGAAGGCGTGGCTCGCGGAAACCGCGCCGCCGGGTCCGTGGCTCTACCCCGCCGACCAGATTACCGACGCGCCCCAGCGCCATTGGGCGGCGGAAGTGACGCGCGAGAAGCTGTTCCTGCGCCTCCATGACGAACTGCCCTACGCCTCCACGGTGGAGACGACCGCCTGGAAGACGATGAAAGACGGCAGCACCCGCATCGAGCAGACGATTTACGTCGAGCGCGACGGCCAGAAGAAGATCGTGCTCGGCGCGGGCGGCGCGACCATCAAGGCGATTTCCATGGCTGCGCGCGAGGAGTTGGCCCAGGCGCTGGGCGGCAAGGTGCACCTGTTCCTGTTCGTCAAGGTGCGCGAACGCTGGGGCGAGGACCCTGAGCGCTTCCGCGAGATGGGGCTGGAGTTTCCGAAGGAGTAGCCCGTTGCTCGGCGTGGCGGCGAGGAAAATGCCCCCATCAGGCAACGCCATACAACAATTGCTGCATTTGCCGCGCGCAAGCGCTTCGCCGACGCCCCACAACTCGGCGGCGCGGCTGGTGAAGTTGGCGACCGGCTTGATTTCATTGGCAAGCAACAGCTTCGCGCGCCGCTTTCGATCCCGTGCGACGCCGCGGCAGGATTTGCTTTTTCCCCTTTTGGCTTTGTAACGGGCGTGAGAGAAGAGCTCGTTAGCTTCGTCAGCCACCGGGATCCTCATTCATGGGCGCGCCATCGCGCTCGCGTGGAAAGAGAGGCCGCCCTTGTCTCCTTGCTCTGACGATATTTGCGACATAGGATATCCTGGCTTTAGAATTCACGTTGAGGCGCATGATGCGCGGCCCCGCAACCGGCGGATAGCGCGAAGGTTTAAGCCAACTGTGAAGGTGTTATATCATGAACAATGATGAGCTTCCGCTTGATAAAGACGACCTTAATGAACTCATTGAACATTTGCAGTCGGATGAACAAATTTCTCTTGAGAGTACACTGGCGTCAATTGGAAGCTTTAAGCACTGGGTCAACAGCCATCCGGCGATGAGGCAGATGTTGATTGTCGATAATATTTCGGACATCGTGCCTGCTATCTGGAAGTTTCTGAGAATTATGTTTGGGCTGGATAGTGAGCCGGTTGAGAATACCTCTATCGACCCGGTCGACGAAGGCGACCAGCTATGAGCGCAGCAGACGTTAAGAGTTCCGAGACGGTTGAGCAGATCGATCCGGCGGTGCTTCAGAAGCTGGCCTTATCAATCGAAGCTGAGTTTGAGAAGTCTCCACCCACAATAGCAGTAGTAGGTCTGTCTGGAGTGGGAAAGTCTTCGACGATCAACGCCATGTTCGGCACGAAAAGAGATGTTTCGGCGACGACGAGAGGAACGAAGCGGTTTCACAAGCGCAATTTCGAGATCATCAGCAATCGGGTTTATGGTACGTCGGTAAAGTGCGTGTTGCGGGTAATAGATGCGCCAGGTCTGGGAGAGGATTTGGCCCTGGACAACAATTATCTGAACAGATATCGGCGCCATTTGCCTGAAGCCGACATCGTTTTATGGATCGTGGCTGCCCGGAACCGGGCTCTGGCGCTCGATCAACTGTATTTAAAGGAGTTGTCCGATCTGCTTCCTCACGTCGTTTTAGGAATAAATCAAGTCGATTTAATAGATCCGTTGTCTTGGAATACTTCAATAAATTTGCCGTCTCGCGAACAAGCGGAAAACATGCGCGCTATTGTCGATGACAGAAATTCAAAGTTCTGCGCTACGCTCGCTCGCGAGTTGACGGCGGTTCCTTTTAGCGCGACGCGTTACTATAATCTTCAGGCATTATTTAAGGCGTGCTTAGATGAGGCCCCAACACAACGGCGTTGGATGTTCGAAATACTGAAATCCTTTTCTACGCGAGACTGGCTTGCCCAGGCAAGAGGGCTATCGCAACGCCAGCGCCAGGAACTGGAAGCGAAGTATCTGTCTTCAGATCGCCCAATTTCGTTGGAGGCGATGCAATTACAGCCGTGACAGATCTTCACCGCTTTTCGTAGAGTTCTGGCGCGCCTCTGAAAGTGGCGTATCTGCTGCGCGAGCAATTCGATCAGTGGCAGGACTACACCCATTGAGACGATGCCCGCGGGCCTCGCTCAGCGACCGGTTCGCGCCGGATCGGCGATATCCTCAATCAGCACCTCGATCTTCTCGCGCCCGCCCCAACTGTCGCGCTGCAGGCGTCCGGCAATGTGAAGCGGGCGGCTGGAGCCGTCGAGCAGCGCGTCGCCCAGAGGCGTGCCCGCCGCGCGGAAGGCGATGGCGCCGATGGTCGAGCCCTCCGCCGATTTCAGCGTGCAGCGCACGTGCGTCTCGCCCATGAGTCTGGCGAAGGAGATGCGATGCACCGGAAAGACGAAGCGCGGCGCGGGGTTGCCCATGCCGTAGGGACCGGCTTTCTCCAGGAGGTCGATGAAGTCCGTTGTGGCGCCCTCCGGCGTCAGCGCGCCGTCGATCGCCAGCGCAGCCGCATCGCGCGCGCTCGCGACGGCCACCCCCAGCTCGGCGGCGAGAAACGCCTCGAACTCCGCCAGCCGCGCCCGCTCAAGCGTGACGCCCGCGGCCATGGCGTGCCCTCCGCCTTTCTTGGCGAGCCCCTTCTCCAGCGCGCTCCTCACCGCCTGCCCGATATCGGCCCCGGCGATCGAGCGCGCCGAGCCGGTCCCCTCGCCCGAGGTTTCGTCCCAGGCCATGGCCAGCGACGGACGGCGGAAGCGGTCGGTCAGGCGGCTCGCGACCAGCCCGACGAGTCCTTTGTGCCATTCGGCCGAGCCGACGAGGATCACCGGCAGCTCTGGCGCCGCCTCCAGGCGCGCCTCGGCCTGGGCGAAGGCTTCGGCGCAGTGGCGCAGCTCCATCTCCTGGCGCTCGCCGTTGAGCCGGGTCAGCGTGGCGGCGATCTGTCCGGCTTCGAGCGCATCGTCGCTGGAAAGCAGCTTGGCGCCGAGCGCGGCGTCGCCGATGCGCCCCCCCGCATTGATGCGCGGACCCAGGATGAAGCCGAGATGATAAGGCGTGGGCGCGGTCTTCAGCCCCGCGGCGTCGGCGAGCGCGCGCAGTCCCGCGTTGCGGCGCCGGCGCATCACTTTCAGGCCTTGCGCCACGAAGGCGCGGTTGACGCCCTTGAGCGGGACGACGTCGCAGACCGTCGCCAGCGCGACGAGGTCGAGCAGAGCGAGAAGGTCGGGCTCCGGACGGCCTGCGCCCGCGTACCACCCCCGGCCCCGCAAATTCCGCGTGGCGGCGATCAGAAACAGGAAGGTCACGCCCGCCGCGCACAGATGCCCCTGGCCGGACAGGTCGTCCTGACGGTTGGGATTGACGACGGCGGCGGCCGGAGGCAGCTCCTCACCCATCTGGTGGTGATCGATGACGATGACATCCGCGCCCAGCCGCGCAGCCGCCGCGAGCGGTTCGTGGCTCGTCGAACCGCAATCGACCGTGACGATGAGCTTCGCGCCGTTCCGCACGAGTCCTTCGATGGCGGCGGTATTCGGGCCGTAGCCTTCGAAAATGCGGTCGGGGATGTAGATCACGCCGTCGTGGCCATGGGCGCGCAGATATCGCCGCATCAGCGCCGATGAACAGGCCCCGTCCACATCGTAGTCGCCGAAGATGGCGACCGGCTCGCGGGCGGCAATGGCCTCGGCGAAGCGCACCGCGGCGGCGTCCATGTCTTTGAGGGCCGAGGGGTCGGGCAGCAACGTCTTGATGGCGGGCGCCAGGAGCGTTTCGACATTCTCCAGCGTTGCGCCGCGCGCGGCGAGGATGCGCCCCAGAAGCTCGGGCAGATCGTGGCGCTGCGATACCGCCGCCGCCAGCCGCGCCTCATCGGGACTGAGCCGCTCGCGCCAGCGCTGGCCCTTCACGGAGCGCTCCACCCCCAGAAACGCCCGACTTTCGCTCACATCCCCCGCCCGAAGCCGTAACGCCGCATCCATGCCATGCCCCCTTGCCGAAGCGCTTAGCTCCAATTTACGGCGATTCGGCGTGGAAGTGTGAAGCGCCGCAGGCTTCTCACCACCCGTCGAAGCATCCCGTCAAGGTCACGGCACGTGGCTAGGAGCCACCGGGTCTGGCGACCGTCCGCCTCGCGAGGCAAACCGTAGACCGGCTCGGCGCCGCCTCACGAGCGCTGATACAACATGCGCGCGCGGAGCGACGCGGGCAAGCCTCGGATTTCCTTGAGGATCTCGGGCGCGTTCGGCACGGCGCCTTCCGCATCCAGCACGACATAGCCGATATGCCCGTCGGTCTGGAAATACTGCGCGGCGATGTTGATCCCGTGCGCGGAAAACACGTCGTTGAGGCGGCTCAGCGCGCCGGGCTCGTTCTTCTGCACCTGGATGAAACGCGTGCCCGTCGCGCGCTGCGGCAGCTGCACCTGCGGAAAGTTCACCGCGCCCCAGGTCGAGCCGACGTCCGAATATTCGATCAGCTTGCGCGCCACCTCGGTTCCGATCCGTTCCTGCGCTTCCAGCGTCGAGCCGCCGATATGCGGGGTGAGGATGACATTGTCCAACCCTTGCAGGGGCGAGGCGAATTTCTCGGATGCGGCCGTGGGTTCGGCGGGGAACACGTCCACCGCCGCGCCTGCCAGATGTCCGTCCGAAAGCGCCGCCGCCAGCGCCTGATCGTCATAAACCGTGCCGCGCGCATTATTGATGAAATAGGCGCCGCGCTTCATCGCCCGCACCTCCGGCTCGCCGAACATGCCGATGGTCTGCGGCGTCTCGGGCACATGCAGGCTGACCACGTCGCTTTGCTGCAGAAGCGCGTGCAGCGTTTCCGCGGGCATCACATTGCCCCGCTGGAGCTTGTCGGTGGGGTCGTGGAAAATCACGCGCATGCCCATCGCCTCGGCGAGTTCGGCAAGCTGACTGCCGATATTGCCGTAGCCGACGATGCCGAGCGTCTTGCCGCGCACCTCGTTCGCACCGGCGGCGGTTTTTTCCCAGCCCCCGGCATGCGCCGACACCGACTTCGGGAAGATACGCCGGAACAGCATGACGATCTCGGCAATGGTCAGCTCGGCGACGCTGCGGGTGTTGGAAAACGGCGCGTTGAACACTGGAATGCCCATGTCGCGCGTCGTTTCCAGGTCCACCTGATTGGTGCCCACGGAGAAGCAGCCCACAGCGATCACCGAGCGTTGCCCGTCGAGCGCGGCGGCTTTGAGCTGCGTGCGCGAGCGGATGCCGACCATACTGGCGGTCGAGAGCGCCTCGCGCAGCGCGTCGCCCTGCAGCGCCTTGGTCAGCCGCTCGACATTGGTGTAGCCCGCAGCCGTGAAGGCGTCCACGGCGGTGGTGGAGATGCCTTCCAGGAGAAGGATCTTGATCTTGTCTTTGGGGCGCGAAAGGATGGTGCTCATGTGACCTGAACGAAGTGTGCCGGTACGTTGCGAAGGGTGCCAGCACCCGATACCACCGCAACAGGCGACATTCACCCTTTTTCTGCGCCTCCGCCGCGCTTACTTGGTCAGTTCGACACCCGACAGCGATGTCGTGCGCAGCCGGTTCAGGCAGTCGGACGCGGGGCCATTGTCGGCGCGGCATTCGAGCACATCATTTATGAGAATGCTGCCGATGCCGTCACATTTCAGCCGGTCGATGTCGAAAGCCTTGACCCCGCGCTTGGCCGCCCGCACCGGGGCAAGATCGAGCACGATGCGTTTGCCGATGACGCCATCGGGCTGGAAGAAGACGAGGTCCAGTTTGATGACCGACAGCGCGCTGCCGTTGCGGTTATCCACGACCATCAGCATCCGGCAGCCATTCTCGGCGGGCTCAAGCTTGTTGAGTTCTAGCCCGAGCGGGGGTGGGGGCGGCGTAGCCCCCACAACCTGCGCCACTGCGGTTCCTGCCATCGCGGCGAAGGCGAGACAAGAAGCGGCGATCTGGCGGGGGCGAGTTAAGCGTTCGCGTCGCATGGGCAACCTCATTCCTGCGGCGAGGGAATCGAACCGCGCTTCGGGCAATAGGACGGCGCGAACCTTGCGTGAAATTGGACGAGGAGATGTTTCACGCGCGAAAGCTGTTGAGAGAGCGCCCGCAGCTCAGTCGCCCGTCTTCTTGAACGGCGCCAGATCGTTCAACAAGCGCGTCTCCTCGGCGACGGCCCGCCGCTCGCGCCGCAGATAGCCGGCGGCCGCATTGCGCAAGCCGGGATGCGCCAGATAATGCAGGCTGTAGGTCGTTTGGGGCAGATAGCCACGTGCGAGCTTGTGGTCGCCCTGTGCGCCCGCTTCGACCCGCGCGAGGCCGTGCTCGATGGCGTATTCGATGGCCTGGTAGTAACACGCCTCGAAATGCAGGAAGGGGTGGTGCTCGACCGCGCCCCAGTAGCGGCCGTAAAGCGCCTCGCCGCCGATGAAGTTCAGCGCGCCCGCGATCATGCGCCTGGCACGGCGGCACAGGATGAAGAGGATGCGCTCAGGCATCGCGGCGCCGACGATACTGAAGAATTCGCGGTTGAGATAGGGCGTGCCCCATTTTCGCCCGCCGGTGTCCTGGTAGAAGCCGAAAAAGGCGTCCCAATGCGCCTCTGTCATGTCGCGGCCAAGCACGCGCTCTATGGTGACGCCCGCCGCGAGGGCCTGCGCGCGCTCCTTTCGCAGCGCCTTGCGTTTGCGCGAGGCGAGCGCCTGGAGAAAATCGTCGAAACTCGCGTAACCGGCGTTGAGCCACTGGAATTGCTGATCGGTGCGCTGGAGAAGTCCGGCTCCGCCATGTCGCCGCCACTCGCCTTCGGTGAGAAACGTCACGTGCAGCGAGGAGGCGCCATGCAGGCGGACGAGTTCCAGCGCCGCGCCCATGAGCGCCGCCTCGACGCGCTCCGCTTCGGGCGTGTCCGGCACGAGCAGGCGCCGCCCCGTCACCGGCGTGAAGGGCACGGCGGCCTGGAGCTTGGGATAGTACTGCCCGCCCGCGCGCTCGAAAGCCTCCGCCCAGCTGTGATCGAAGACATATTCGCCGCGGCTGTGCGCCTTGAGATAGAGGGGCATGACGCCGAGGACGCGGCCAGTCCCATCCTTTGCGACGAGATGCTGCGGCAGCCATCCGGTGCGCGCCGTGGCGCAGCCGCTCGTCTCCAGCGCGGCAAGAAAACCGTGCGACAGGAACGGGTTGTGCCGCGCCGGATCGGGATTGGCGCAGGCGTCCCAGTCCGCTGGTGCAACGCTGGCGATGGCGTCCTGCACGCCGACGGTGATGTCCTCAACTCCAACTCCGCCCATCATTCATCCCGCCGGCGCCGGGCGTCACTCAACCCGCCGCGAAGATCGCGTCAATCTCGACCGCGGCATCCGCGGGCAGGCTCGCCACGCCGACGGCGGCCCGCGTGTGCCGTCCGCGCTCACCGAGCACGGCGACCAGCAGATCGGACGCGCCGTTGATGACCGCCGGATGATCGGTGAAGCCGGGCGCCGCATTCACATAGCCGGTCAGCCGCAGCGCCTGCGTGATGCGATCCAGCGAGCCGAGCGCCGCCTTCGCCTGGGCGAGGATGTTGAGACACGCGGCCTGCGCGGCCTTCCGCCCGTCCTCCACCGTCAGCCCGTCGCCCAGCCTGCCGGCCAGCACCTCGCCCCCGTCGAGGCGCGACAACTGCCCGGAGACGAACAAGAGGCCGTTATGGAGATGATAGGGCACGTAATTGGCGACCGCCGCGGGCGCCTCGGGAAGGCTCAGGCCGAGACCCGCCAGCCGCGCTTCGCATTCGTCCGGCATTCCCGCCTCCTTTCGCTGGAATCTATGCTGCGCTATTTCTTAGCAGGCTGAGCGGGAATGCCAATGCGCGCGCGGCGGGATCGCGCATTATTTATCCCGGGCGGGAGGGAACGAATTGCCGCCCGCGCCCTCCAGCCAAAGCGGCATGAAACGATGGAGCCAGCCCCTGAGCCGCACGCCGTGCGTCAGATGCGCAAAGAGATGTTCGCCCTGCGGGCGCGCGCCGGGACCGGCAAGCCAGTGGGCGGCGAGCGTGGTCCAGCGGCGGATGATGGCCTCCGTCGTCTCCGGGTGGAACTGCACGCCGAAGGCCGCCAGTCCGTAACGCATCGCCTGATTCTCGAACGTCATGCCCGAGGCCAGCCGTAGGGCGCCGTGGGGCAGTGCAAAGCCCTCGCCGTGCCACTGATAGACGTGGCTCGGCCAGTCGAGCAGCGCGCGGCCCGCCGCGCTGGGTTCGATCGGGAAATAGCCCGCCTCGATCAGCCCGTCCGCGCGGCCGCTCACCCTGGCGCCGAGATGCTTGGCGAGCATCTGCGCGCCGAGGCAGATGCCGAGAAACGGCTTTTCCTCCTTCAGCGGCACCTCCAGCCAGCGGATCTCGCGCCGGATGTACTCGTCGGGATCGTTGGCGCTCATCGGACCGCCGAAGATCACGGCCCCAGCGTGATCGCGGAGGGTCGCAGGAAGGGGATCGCCATGGCGCGGGCAACGTATGTCCGGCTCATAGCCATGCGTCGTGAGCCAGTGGCCGACATGGCCAGGCTGCGCGCCGCGCCGGTGCACGACGAGGAGCACCTTGCGCGGATGCGCCTCCGCGTCCGGCTCCCTGTGGCCATTGGCGATCGTCTTTCCATGGCGGGGCATCATCGAAGGCTGGACGTTCATATTCGGAATATTACTCATCTACGCAGGCGTCGTCCCTCTCAGTACCGCCGTTTTAGCAGCCAGCCGATGAACGGCACGAGAACGAGATGCGGGATGTAGCGCACGGCGAAGGAGAAGAATGGCGGCAGGAGGCCGGGCACGATCAGCGTCTTACGGCCCATGAAGCCGCTATAGATGACGGCGGCGGCTCGCTCCGGCGGCAGCGTGCCGGGCAGGTGCAGGTAATAGGCGTCCGTAACGCCCATTTTCTCGTGGAAATGCGTCTTCACCGGACCGGGAAGCGCGGCGGAGATGCGCAGGCCCCGTCCCGCGTATTCGAAAGCCAGCGCCTCGGTGAGCGCGACCACGTACGCCTTGCTGGCGTAATAGACGGCCTGATACGGCCCCGGCATCAGCCCGCCCAGCGAGGCGAGATTGAGCATGCCGCCCTCCGCGCGCGCCAGCATGCCGGGGAGAAAATGGCGGGTGAGCGCGGTGAGCGCGGCGACGTTCAGCGCCAGCAGGCGGGCGAGGCGCTCCTCGTCCTGTTCCGCGAACGCTCCGCCGATCCCCGCGCCGGCATTGTTCACCAGGAAATGGGCGTACAGCCCGTAGCTATCCAGCGCGAACTGGACGCGGTGCACGCAGTCCGGACCCGTAAGGTCGATGGGCGCGATATAGACGTCGGCGCCATGATCGCGCTGCAACTCGACCGCCGCCGCTTCCAGCTTTTCCTCGGTGCGCGCGATCAGCAGCAGCGCGTGGCCGTCGCGGGCGAATTCGTTGGCGAGGCGCCGCCCGATCCCCTCGCTGCCGCCGGTTATGATGCAAACGGGCCTGCGGCCCTCATCATCGGGCGACGGTTCATCCCTGCGCACATAACGGCGCGCCCATGCCGTCTCCAGCCGCTGCGCCCAGTTCGCCATCGCTCCCTACCCGTCGCCGTCGCGCGCCATCTGCTTCAGGAACATCCGGTCGCGCGCAGGCACCGCCAGCAGCTCGGCCGTCCGCCAGACGAGATTGTCCTCCAACGGCGTCAGCGCGCCGTCGGCATAGACCACGCGCCACATCATGGCGATGATCTCGCGCTTGTCGTCGAGCGAGAGGCTGTCGCGCAGCACCGAGGTGAAGCGATAGATGTCCACGGCTTCGCGCTCCTGCTGTTCCGCCAGCGTCAGGAGGCGGTTGACCTCCTCGGAACTCAGCGCAAAATGCGAGGCGAGAAGCGCGGCGAGTCGTTCCGACTCCGTCTCGGTTATGGTTCCGTCGATGGCGATGGCGTGGACGAGCAGCGCGGCGGTCGCGATCGCCTTTTCGTCGGCATCGAGCGGCGCCTCCGCGCTCCGGCCGAGAAGGGCGTCGAGAAATCCAGTAATGCTTTCAAGCATGAGGTCCGGCTTCAAACTCCCTTTCCGGTAATTCAGATCGTATTCATCGTCGTGGAGCGAAGGTTAGCAGGCGCCGCAGGCAGTGACCATGAATAACTCTGTTAACGATATACGGATGTTTCCGGTCGCAGCCGTGAGCGCCGCAATTTTCCGTGATGGCAAGGTGCTGCTGGTGAAGCGCGGGCGGGCCCCGGCGGCGGGGCTGTGGAGTCTGCCGGGCGGCCATATCGAGCCGGGCGAGACAGCGGCTGAGGCGGCTGCGCGCGAGTTATGGGAAGAGACGGGCGTTGAGGCGCGGCTCGGCGGGGTCGCCGATGCCGTGGACGTGATTCGCCGGAACCCCGCCGGCGCGGTT
>JBNKDX010000044.1:0-10909 GCA_050288485.1 Rhodomicrobiaceae bacterium
CGAAGATTGTGAAGCGCTGAAGTGCAAAACGACAGGACAAACCAATCGCGAGGGTGAAAGTTTTTGGCTGGCCGCGATCAGACAAGCATCGCGGCTGCGGCGTGATGCGAAACGGTCGAGCCGTCGATCGGGAAAACCCGCGGGGGTCATGGAGCCCGGAGGTTTTTGCCGGCCGCAATCAGACAAGCATTGCGGCGAGATGATTGGGACCCGGTCAGCGGATCACATCAGGGCCAGCGGTGATGGCGCCGCAATCACAGGCCGGACACATGACTTGCACCCGACCGCCAGCTTCCACGTCAGATTTCCCTTGCAACGCGGGCGTCGTCCTCACATGACCCCCTGCCTGCGGGACGATGCCGTCCATAAGGCCTGTATTTCAACGGCTTAAAAATTATACCGAAAACGCGTGCGCTTGATCGCTCACTGGCTGTCGGGGGTCAACCAGCGGCGCCGATACACAGCTTGGCACGATTTGCGCGTCTGGCGGACGATCTCGTGATGATGGCCGTGAGCGGGATCTGGCAAGCTTTGGGCGGAACCTCAGATATGCTTCACGACCAAGTCGCGGTCGAACAGCGCTCCAGCCACAATTTTCGGTACAGCTGAGGCTTCCCAGACGGTCGCGCAGCAGTGATTCAGGCCGTCGCGCGCATTAACACCGCCTCTGCAGAGCGGCGCGCGACGGTGGCTATCGTGGGGTCGCGCGTTATCAGCGCGGCGACGATCGCTCCGTCGATGATGACTGCAAATTCGTGCGCCAGCTCATCCGGTTCCTCGACGCCACATTTTGCAGCGAGTTGTCCGATGCGCTTTAGCACGCTCTTCTTGTGCACAAGGGTGACCTCGCGTATCGAATCGTCCAGCTTGTCATGTTCACCGACCGCGTTGATAAAGGGGCAGCCGTAATATTTCGGATCGGAGAACCAGGCTTCCAGGACGCCGAAGATCGCCAGCAGTTTTTCCTCCGGCCGGCCGTCATGAGCATCGAGGGCGGAAAACAGCATATTGCGCCAAGTTTCGCCCTCGCGTCTCAGGACCTCGCGGACCAGCGCTTCTTTGGAGCCGAAGATCTTGTAGAGCGTGGATTTGGCCGTGCCGGCGTCCTCGACGATGGCATCCACGCCGATCGCGTTGATGCCATAGCGGCAGAACAATTCCGAGGCGGCTGAAAGAATGCGTTCGCGCGCACTCGGTCCGCTCTCATCGGCTTTGGGGCGTCCGGACGCCCGTCCCTGGCCATTTGGTTTGCCGGCAGTTTTTTCTGCTCCTTCCATTGTTCTCTCTTGTTTCCCTTCCTGTTGAAGCGGTCAAAGCGAGGCCGCTCATGCGAGACTGCGGTTACGAACGCCGGGGCGCACTTCACCGGTCCCATATTCGTGTCTGGCACCGGCTACCCGCAAGTCCCGTTCTCCATCGTCGCCTGAGCAGATGACAACGTGGCGCGTGTGAGAGGGGGATTGCAGAGTCTTCACTGCCTAATTTCTGAGTAATCTGCTTATGTATGCATCTCTTCCCCGGAGCGCCAAGGCGGCGCGCGCTATCCACAAATCGCTAAGAGACTGATCTCGCGTTGATTTTCTTACAATAGCGAGTTGGCACCAGCATTGCATTAAATAAACAGACCGGTTGGTTGCATTTTTATTCGGCACGGGATTCGGCGGGGAATAAAGAGGAAGAGGGTATGGTCAGGAAACCCGGTGCGCATATTGGTCTTGCAGGGGTCACCCATCGGTACCGGCGCGGGCGGACCAATGCGGTGGAAGACATCAGCCTGGAAATTCAGCCCCGCGAGGCGGCCGCCCTCATCGGTCGTTCGGGCTGCGGCAAGTCCACTCTGCTTCATCTTATGGCCGGGCTGCTGCTCCCTTCGCAAGGGCGGATCTACGTTGATGGGAAAGTGGTAACGGCCCCGTCTCCGCGCTGGATCGTCATGTTCCAGCAGGCATCTCTTTATCCCTGGATGACCGTCCGGCAGAACGTCGCTTTGGGGCTACGGTTTGCCGGGCGAAAGAAAGATGCGAAAACGCGCGTCGCCGAGTTGCTCGACCTCGTCGAGCTTGGCGCGTTCGCCGACCGCAATGTGCAGGATCTCTCCGGCGGCCAGCAGCAGCGCGTGGCGCTCGCCCGTTCGCTGGCGGTTCATCCCGAAGTGCTGTTCCTGGACGAGCCATTCTCTTCACTGGACACCTTCACCCGCTCAGCGCTGCAGCGCGATGTGCGCCGTATCGCCAGGGACATCGGCATCACCCTCGTGCTGGTGACGCACGACATCACCGAGGCGGCGATCATGGCCGACCGGGCGATCATCATGGCCGCCAACCCGGGCCGGGTCTGCGCTGACCTGCCGATTTCACTCACCGACGAAGACCGGCTTCGTCCGGCGGAGGAATTTCGCAAGGCGCGGGCCCGTTTGCAAAGGGAATTCGAAGCCGTCGCCGGTGCGGACACAGCCGATCTGCCCCCGGCGGCGGGAGAGGCGACGCCAACGCCCCCGCACAACCAGCACCCGTGGCTTCCGGCCCAGCATGGCCAGACCGCGCGCTCGCCAGCGGAAGCGTTGGCCGTCTAACAGCAACCCCTCAGACAGGAGTGCAGATCATGATAGATAAAAAGCCCGCCGGACAAACCGGGGCTCCCGCCTGCGCAAGTCAGGACGACGAGTATTTCGCCTCCGACTTCACGCGGCGCCAGACTCTCGACATGCTTGCCGGCGGGGCGTTGATGACCGCGCTTTCATCGGTGCTTCCCGGTCTCAGCACGATGGCCCATGCGGCGGACGATGACGTGGTGCGCATCGGCTATCTGCCGATCACCGACGCCACGGCGCTGCTGGTCGCTCACGGAATGGGCTATTTCGAAGCCGAGGGCCTCAAGGCCGAGCGGCCGAAACTGATCCGCGGATGGTCGCCGCTGGTCGAGGGGTTTGCCGCGGGCAAGTTCAATCTCGTGCACTTCCTCAAGCCCATCCCGGTCTGGATGCGCTACAATAACAAGTTTCCCGTCAAGATCATGTGCTGGGCGCACACCAATGGCTCCGGCCTCGTGGTGGGCAAGGACACGGGCATAACCGATTTCGCGGGTCTCGCCAGCAAACAGGTGGCCGTGCCCTATTGGTACTCGATGCACAATATCGTGCTGCAGATCGCGTTGCGGAACTCGGGTCTGAAAGCCGTCATCAAGGCGCAGGGCGAGAAACTGGCCGCCGACGAGGTCAACCTCCAGATCATGCCGCCGCCGGACATGCCGCCGGCGCTCGCCGCCAAGAAGATCGACGCCTATATCGTCGCCGAACCTTTCAACGCCATGGGCGAACTCAAGGCGGGCGCGAAGATGCTCCGCTTCACCGGCGACATCTGGAAGAACCACCCCTGCTGCGTCGTGTGCATGCATGAGGAGGTGACAACCAAGAAGCAGGAATGGACGCAAAAGGTCATCAACGCCGTGGTCCGCGCCCAGGTCTATGCGTCGCAGAACAAGAAAGAGGTCGCGCATATGCTTTCGCGCGACGGCGAGAAATATTTGCCGATGCCGGCCAAGGTCGTCGAAAGAGCAATGACGCTCTACGACACCGAGACCTACAAGGACCCGAAGGCGATCAAGCACGCCGAATGGGGCAACGGCCGCGTCGATTTCCAGCCCTGGCCCTATCCTTCCGCCACCAAGCTCATTGTCAAGGCGATGAACGACACCGTTGTCGGCGGCGACAAGACATTCCTCAAGGGGCTCGACCCCGAACACGTGGCGAAAGATCTGGTTGACTACGAGTACGTCAAGAACGCGCTCGCCAAATATCCGGACTGGATCAAGGACCCGAGCGTCAATCCTGACGATCCCTTCAACCGTGAAGAGACCGTGGCGCTATGAGTGCGGCGGCTGAAACACAAGCGGTTTCGGCCGGCATCCAGGCCGCGCCCGTCGTGAGCCAGGTTCTCGCGACGGGCCGCGCGGCGGTGCCGGTCGCCGCCGGTATCGCCGGCCTGCTCGGCATCTGGTGGCTCGGCGGCTGGATTGTCGCCCATAATCCCGACACGGCCGCATTCGCGGATTTCGCGCCAGGGCCAGCTTTTGTCCGGCTCGTCGCCATGGTTTCGAGCGGCGAGGCCGGCGAAGCGACGGTGCCGAGCCTCTACCGCGTCGGCATTGGCCTGTTCTGGGCCTGCCTGATCGGTGTTCCGCTCGGCATCCTGATCGGCCGCAGCGCCGTGACGCGCGCCGTCACCAATATCCCTTTCCAGTTCCTGCGGATGATCTCGCCGCTGGCCTGGATGCCGATCGCGGTGATGGCGTTCTCAAGCTGGGACGATGCGATCATCTTCCTCATCGCGATCGCCGCCATCTGGCCGGTGACTTTCGCCACGGCCAACGGGCTGCGCAAGATCGACCCGGCGTGGTTCCGCGTCGCCCGCAATCTCGGGGCCAGACCCTGGCACATGCTTTTCATCATCATCCTGCCAGCCATCGCGCAGGATGTGCTGACCGGCATCCGCCTGGCGCTCGGCGTGGCGTGGATCGTGCTGGTCCCGGCGGAGTATCTCGGCGTCACATCCGGGCTGGGATACGCCATCAACGATGCCAGGGACACGCTCGAATACGACCGGCTCGCCGCCACAGTCGTCATCATCGGAATTATTGGCTTCGCGCTCGATTTCCTCTGCCAGAGGCTGATCGCGCGGACGACCTGGGTGCGGGAGGAATAGGTCTCATGCACTCCAACGACCACCAGGAAATACGTGCAAATCCCGACAAGGAGGACATCCAATGAGCACGACCAGCACTGTTACCGCCCTGACGCCCTGCCTTTTGCCGGATGAAGGTCTGGCGCCCATCGACAAGGGCGGCCTGGAAGCGCTGATCACCAAGGGCAAGGAGAACCCGCAGGCCATCAAGACGCTGAAATGCAAGACGGTGGCGGAAAAGCGTTTCCGGCATCTCAACTATATTCGTGACCTGCCGCCCTACATCGTGGACGAACCGCCGGTTCTTCTGGGTGACGACACGGCGCCCAACCCGTCCGAAGCTTCGCTGGCGGCGCTCGGCTCCTGCCTCGCGGTCGGTATCCACGCCAATGCGATCGCCCGCGGCATCAAGATCAAGAAGCTGGAACTGGAACTCGAAGGCGATCTCAACATCACCGCGGTGTGGGGCACCGGCGACGTCACTGAAAAGCCCGTCGGTTTCACCGATGTGCGCGTCAAGCTCGACCTGGAGTGCGACGCCTCCGAGGAAGAAGTGGCCGCGCTTCTCGCGCATGCCAAGGTTTGGTCGCCGGTGGCCAACACCTTCACGCGACCGGTCAATCTGGAAGTGGGCCTGAAATAGGTCCGCCGGACGCGGGCTCCGGCGTGGCGGGCACGAACGGCCACGCCGGAAAAGCCGGAAGAAATATGGAAAGAAGCCATGAGCGAGACAACGCTTGAGGTCGCGTCGCCGACCGTATCTTCTCCCCCGTCATCCGCACTCAAGGTGCAGGAACTCGTTGGGACAATTGCATACAAAAAACTTTCCGGCTTGGTCGCGGATATTGACCGGAAAGGACTGTATCCCGAAGAAATCCTGCGCAGCCTTGGCGAAGCTGGCGCCTATGGCATGCATCTGCCGGGCTATGCGAAAAGCGCCCCGGATCTGCGCGGCGCGATCGAGGCAATGCAGACCGTGGGCGAGCAATGCCTGTCCACCTCGTTCTGCATGTGGTGTCAGGACGCGCTCGTCTGGTACATCTACAACTCGGACAACGAGGCGCCGAAGGCCCGGCTCGGGCCTTCCGTGACCACCGGCGCGGTGCTCGGCGGCACGGCTCTGTCCAACCCCATGAAAGCCTTCTACGCCATCGAAAAACTGCGCCTGCATGGGACAAAGGTGCCGGGAGGCTACAGGGTTTCGGGCCTGTTTCCCTGGGTTTCCAACCTCGGCGACGATCACTATTTCGGAGCCATCTTCGAGGCCAGGGACACGCCCGGGCGCCATGTCATGGCTCTCATCGACTGCTCGGACGCCGCCGTCACCTTGATGATGAACAACAGGTTCGTGGCCCTCGACGGCACGCGCACCTTTGCCGTGCAGATCAGCGACCTGTTCATCCCTGACGAGATGATCCTTGCCGACCCCATCGATGCCTATCTGCCGAAGATCCGCGCCGGTTTCGTTCTGCTTCAGGCCGGCATGGCCTTCGGCATCATTCAGTCATCGATCGACCTGATGAAGCGAATGGCCAAGCCATTGGGGCATGTGAACAAATTCCTGGAAGAGCAGCCCGAAGCCTTCCAGGAAGAACTCGCGGGCATGAAAGACGCGGTGTGGAAGCTCTGCGAAACACCTTACGAGTCCGACCCCGGCTATTGGCGCGACGTCCTGAAGGCGCGGCTGGCGGCGGGCGAGGCGACGGTGAAAGCCGCCCACGCCGCCATGCTCCATTGCGGAGCCCGCGGCTATGTCGAAAACGGCGAGGCGCAGCGCCGTCTGCGCGAGGCCTATTTCGTGGCCATCGTTACCCCTGCAACCAAGCAGTTGCGCAAGATGCTTGCTGAAATGGCCCATTGACCTGGGCCGGGAAGCACGTTGGCGGCGCGTCTGGCATGGAGGAACGAGCCGCCTTTGGAGCTAAAGAGTTGTTCGAAGCCGAGTGGAGAGAAGCATGACAAAAATCCTGATTACACCCGCGGAGTTGAAGGAGCTTCAGACCAAGGAGCCTGTCGTCGTGATCGACACCCGCTCTCCTGAAGCTTACGCGGCCGGACACGTGCCCGGCGCGGTCAACCTGCACGACATTTTCACCTACCTCGCGACTTCGACGCCGGAAGGCATGAAAGAGCTGACATCGAAGTTCGCGGAAGCCTTCGGCGCGGCGGGGCTTTCCGGCGCCGAAACTGCAGTCATTTATGAGCAATCCATGAACACCGGCTTCGGTCAGTCGTGCCGCGGCTTCTTCCTCCTGCAATATCTCGGCTATTCGAAAGCGGCCGTATTGCACGGCGGTTATGAAGGCTGGTGCGCCGAGGGCGGTGAAACCACGTCCGAAGCGCCGACGCCGCAGCCGAAAAACTTCCCCGTCGATTCCGCGGCCGCCGGACTCATGACCGACACCCAGACAATGCTTGCGGCAATCGGCAAGCCGGAGATCGTGCTTCTGGATGTGCGGGATGTCGATGAATGGATCGGGGAGAGTTCGTCCCCCTACGGCAAGGATTTCTGCCCGCGCAAGGGCCGGATACCGCGCTCGGTCTGGCTCGAATGGTACCGCGTTATGAAGCCCACAGCCTCCGGAACAAAGATGAAAGCCAGGGAGGAACTGCTGACCGAATTCGCCACGGTCGGCATAACGCCCGAGACGCCGGTCATCATCTATTGTTTCAAGGGCGCGCGCGCCTCCAACACGTATCTCGCCTTGAAGGAAGCTGGCGTAAAGGACGTGCGCATCTATTTCGGTTCCTGGAACGAGTGGTCGCGCGATCCGGCCTTGCCGATCGAGGAGGGGCTGCCCTTCGCAGCATAAACGACATCCGCCGGGGGAGCCATCGTCAGATGACGCAAGAAATCGAATATTATTTCACGCCGCTTTCCGGCTTCGCCTATCTGGGCCATGACCGGCTCAAGCACATCGCGGCACAGGCATCGGCGGACGTGCTGTTCCGCCCGATGACCATCGCGTCAGTCTTCGAGGCCAGCGGCACGGCGCCCCCGGCGAAGCAATCTCCAGCGCGCCTCGCCTATCGCCGCGCCGACATGCGGCGGTGGGCCGAGCGCATCTCGCTGCCGCTCAATGTCGAACCGAAGCACTGGCCGGCGCCCGACGCCCTTGCCGGCAAATGCATCGTCGCTGCCGGGCTGACCGGTTCCGATCCGTGGACTGCGGCCAGGGCGTTTTTCGAGGGGGTGTGGGTCAGGGACGCGGATATCGCAAACGTGCAGGATGCCGCGCTTCTGCTCGGCGAGGCGGGACTGGACGCCTCCGCAATACTGGAAGCCGCCCAAAGCGAGGAAGCGGCGGGGCTTCTCAAATCCTACACGCAGGAGGCCATTTCAAAGGGTGTCTTCGGGTCGCCGAGCTACGTCCTGAACGGCGATGTCTATTGGGGGCAGGACCGGCTGTCGTTTGTCGCGGGGCGGCTCGGTTTGCCGGTGCAACCGACGGCCTGACGGGATGGAAGCGGCGCAGCCTCTGCGGGGGAAAGCAGGCTACCCGGCGGTGAATGACGCTTTCATATTATGCGCCGTTTTGCCGCGCCTATTTTGCAAGCAGAGGGTGGCCGAAAAAAGCGGCATGACGATCCTTAAGGGGAGGCGACGACCGGGAGACGCGAGACTTGATAGTATAACACGTTGGAATAACGCCATAAAACAGCGTCACAGTGAACTGGCATCGCATTTGCTCTGAGGGAACAGGGAAAAACAGGAAGCGGGTTGATGGAGATCCGGCTGAAGGAACCGCAGCGATTTCGCGCTCTGCTCGTGGACCCCGTCGAGGGGCGGGAGCAGTTCATCGAATCTCTGATGGAGGATCGCGGCTTCGTCATCATCGCCAAGTTCGAGAGCCTGCAACAGCTGATGGAGCGCAATGACAGGCCGGAGACCAACCTCGTAATCGTGTACGCAGACAACATCGATGTGCGCCTTTGCGAGGGGCTGCGTACTCTGCGATCGATCTGCCCGGCGCCGGTCCTCCTGATTTCCGAGCGGGACGACCCCACGGGGATCGCCCAGGCCATCGATGCGGGCGCGGACACCTTCCTCCCCGTCGGCATCGCCGCCGACCGCTTCCGCTCCGCCGCTTATAGCGCGATGGCGACGTTCAACCAGATCGCCGCGGCGATGGAGACGGCGCGGGCGGCGCGCCGGGAACTTGACGACCGCAAGGTGATCGAACGCGCGAAAGGGATTCTGATGGAACAGCGCGGCATTTCCGAAAGGGAGGCGTTCCGCGAGATCCAGCAATCCTCGATGCATCGCAATACGCCGATGCCGCAGGTAGCGCGGCTGATTATCGAGGCGAAAGAGCTTCTCGGATAGGGCGGCACGCGCCGCTCTGCCCGGCACCTGACCCGCTTGAAGGGGAGCGGGTTCAGGATGTGAACCGGTCCTTGGCGCTAATGGCGGCGAGGAGGACCATTGGGCCGACGCCGGCCCTGGCCTGAATCCGCGGACGATGCGGGTTCAAACTGGAATGGTACAGATTCGATGGGAGCATTAAGCAACCCTTTTGATCCGGATAAGCTGCTCTGGTCCGGATGTCCGTGCGGCCTGCATTCCTCCATGTGGGAGCACCGGATGGCGTCAGCCGATGGCGATGCCTCAGAGTCCCGTTTTTACTGCGAGGAGACAGGTGCGCGGGATACCGGCGAGGACAGTATATCGCAGGCGGCACCTTCCTCGCCCGCCGATGAGCTGGATTGGGAAAACCGGGAAGAAGTGCTGGCACGCTGCGTCGAGTCAGCGGTCATGAAAGGTCTGTTCGGGACCGACCTGAACCGGCGCAATTTCCTCAGGGCCGTCGGCGCATCGGCCGCCGCGGCAGCGGTCGCGCAGTTCATCCCGCTCGACGCGGTCAAGGCCGCCGTCCTCGACGCCAAGGGACCGTTGGAGAAGACGAAGCTCAGCGTGGGCTTCGTTCCGATCACCTGCGCGACGCCGATCATCATGGCCCACCCGATGGGGTTCTATAAGAAGTACGGGCTCGATGTCGATATCATCAAGACGGCGGGCTGGGCGGTGAGCCGCGACAAGTCGCTCTCCGGCGAATATGACGCGGCGCATATGCTCACACCCATGCCGCTGGCCATCACGGCCGGCGCGGGGTCGGTCGCCAAGCCCTGGACGATGGCGGCGGTCGAGAACATCAACGGTCAGGCGATTACCCTCCACAAAAAGCACAAGGACAAGAACGATCCGAGCAAATGGAAGGGCTTTAAGTTCGCCGTGCCGTTCGAGTATTCGATGCACAACTTCCTGCTGCGCTATTATGTGGCGGAGCACGGGCTCGATCCGGACAAGGATATACAGATCCGCGTCCTGCCGCCGCCGGAGATGGTGGCCAATCTGCGCGCCGACAACGTCGACGGCTATCTCTCACCCGACCCGTTCAACCAGCGCGCCGTCTATGATGGCGTCGGCTTCCTGCACAAGCTGACGAAGGACATCTGGCCGGGTCACCCCTGCTGCGCCTTCGCCGCAAGCCGGGGCTTCATCGATGAGAACCCGAACACGTTCCTGGCCCTGTTCAAGTCGATCCTCGATGCGACGGCGTTCGCGTCCGACAAGTCGAACAGGAAGGAGATTTCCAAGGCCATCGCGCCGAAGAACTATCTCAACCAGCCGGTGACGGTGCTCGAACAGGTGCTGACGGGCCGCTATGCGGACGGTCTCGGCAACGTCAAGAACGTCCCGGACCGGATCGATTTCGATCCCTTCCCCTGGCATTCGATGGCGGTCTGGATCCTGACCCAGATGAAGCGCTGGGGCTATGTCAAAGGCGATATCGACTACAAGCAGATTGCCGAGCAGGTCTATCTCGCCACCGACGCCAAGGCGGTCATGGCCGATATGAAACTGGGGGGACCGTACGGCAAGCCCCCGGCGGAAACCTACGCGAAATACACCATCATGGGTAAGGAGTTCGATCCGGCCAAACCGGACGAGTACGTCTCCAGTTTCGCGATCAAGAGGACCTGACGTCAGTCATGGCACCCATCGGCTTGACACAAAGGAGTTCGATACAATGACTGCCTCCCTTCGGGTCAGATCGATCCTCGTCTCCGCGGTTCTGTTCGCCCTGTTCATCCTCATCTGGCACGCCTGGGTTCAATCTCAGGCGGGACCGGCGGTGGACATGGACCCGGAATACGCCAAGCTGATGGGCGCCACCGCCAAGGGCGGCTCGGCCGTGCCCGGGCCGCTCACCGTGGGCCAGGAAATC
>JBNKDX010000045.1:0-10755 GCA_050288485.1 Rhodomicrobiaceae bacterium
GGATTGCTCTTATCTCCCTAAACGGCTTCCTCATCGGCGCTGACAAGGCGCCTGAACTCCACGCTGTCGCGCGCATCGGCGCTGGTAAAGGTTGCGCGCCGGAAAAGGCCGCGCCTTCTTCCCCGCCGGTATGTCCCTTAGCACGGCAGTTGCAGTCTTCCCCAAACTTTAGTCCGAAGTTCTGGAGCCAAAACAACGGTGGATAGCTCTACATCGCGAAGATATATCCCCATTAGCGCGACCACCGACCAGATCAACGCGCCGTTGCCGCTCCTTGGCAAGAGCCGGATCATACGTACTACCCCTGACTGGAAACAGAAGTCTTATCAGAATATCAATGAGTTAGTTAGATATTATTCGTGTCATGCTATTACATGCAATTAAATCTATATAGAATTTCTTTTAACCAGCGCATATATACGCCGATATCTCCTCTATTCATTCGCTATCTGGCGCGACAAGTTCACATCCCAGGGGGTACTGATGCTCAGGTCGAGTGGGCGAGCTTCTGTCGCCACGCTTATTATCACATTCATTCTCTCTTCCGCGGCCTTTGCCGAGGATACGTTGGCCCTCAGCCCCACGCGCTACCAGGAAGAAAAGCGCAAGGCCAACGACATGGCTGTGTCGATCATCGTGTCCGCGCTGACCTGTACTTGCGCCCGTTTCGCCGAGGACATCCGCAATGTGGTAAACGACTTCCGGCCCGGCGGCCTGCGCGTGCTGCCGGTACTAAGCGTGGGGGGCGTCCAGAATGTCAAAGACCTCCTGTTTCTGCGCGGCATCGATATGGCGGTCGTTCAGCAGGACAACCTGTATGTGCTGAAAAAATCCGACCCGGCGCTCTATGCGAATATCGAAAGTCGCGTTCAGTACATAACCAAGCTCTATAATGCCGAAGTCCACCTCCTGGCGCGCAAGGACATCCGCACACTCGCGGATCTGGAGGGCAAGACAGTAAGCTACCACCTGGAGAACAGTCCCGCCGCCACTACAGCGGAGAACATCTTCAATACTCTGAATATAAAGAATAATAAAGTCTATTATGACCACGAACTGGCGATCGAAAAGCTCATCAAAGGCGAGATCGCGGCCCATTTCGTGATGACTGGCGCGCCGCAGGGCACGGTGCGAACCCTTAAGAAGGAAGACGGCCTCCATTTCGTGCCAATCGACGAAGACAGCCTGCCGGGCTATAACGTGAAGCCGCTCGTGGCCGAGTACCTTCCCGCGGAATTGACGCACGACCTTTATCCGAACCTGGTCGAGGAAGGCAGTCCAGTGCCGACGATCGCCAATCGTGCGCTGCTTGTCGCCTATAACTGGCCCGAAAACTCCGACCGCTACCGTCGTGTCGTGAAATTCGTCCATGAGTTCTTCAGCCAAATCGACAAGTTCCATGACCGCGCCCGTCACCGCAAGTGGCGAGAGGTCAATCTCGCCGCAGAAGTTCCCGGCTGGGTCCGTTTCAAACCGGCTAAGGATTGGCTGGAGGGGCGCAAGACAGCAGCGGCGTCGGAGCGCGCCGGCAACGAGGGCGATGGCGACGTGGAGGATGCATTCGAAACCTTCATCTCCTCTTACGCCGCTTCCACCGGGCGGCGGCTCACCATGAAGGAGCGAGATGCTCTGGTTGGGGAGTTCAAGCAATATCTGGACAAGCGGGCGGGCAGGGGGACGGCCCGCTGACCGGACGGAGCCGCCGGACAGGACGGAGCACTCTCTGCGAGGCATGCCGTCCGCGAATTCCGCCAATTCCCTTCAACGCAGCAGGTTCGTCATGAGGATAACAAAAATCGCACCAGTCGCCGCCGCCCCCGGCGATCATCGTGCGGGCAGGTGCGTCCAGGGCGCTTTCGTAAGGGTCGCGGCCTGCGGATTTGCGATGCTTGGGCCGATGCTCATGATGAAAACGGCCAGAGCCTCGCCTGCAGTGAGCGCGCCCGGCATAGGCGCCCTGCGGGTTCACAGCGGGCTGCTGGCTGTCGTGCACATCGGCTCCGATTTCATGGTGATGGACGTCTCCGGCCCGGCCGGCGAGCCGCTGCTCGTCAAAATCGTCCTGCCGCCCAATCCTTCCGCGACTTACAGTTTCCTGATGTTTCAGGGCCTGCCGAAGAAATTCACGATGTCCTCAGGCTTCAGAACCAAGAATCAATGGGCCGTTTCACTCAACGATATCGGCGGGCTGCGCATCGTTCCGCCGCCGGGCTACACGGGCTCCTTCCCGCTCGACGTTCTCCTTGTCAAAGGTAAGGATGCCGAGCCTGAGCGCCGGACAATGACAGTCGCGTTTCTCCCCGCCGATACGCCAACGGGAGCAACATCGAATCTTGCCTCGCGCGTGTTGACGTCAGGGCGCGAGGGCGACGATCTGGATCCCATCCAGCCCGGGCCGGCGGCCGGGGCGTCCGTCGTGGCGCAGCCCATGAATGACGACGACCGTTTCAATATGGAGCGCGGTGACGCTCTCTTTCAGCAGGGCGACGTGTCCGCCGCACGCCTTCTTTATCACCGCATGGCTAAGAAGGGCGTTGCCGCGGCCGCTTTCGCGATGGGGCGTACCTACGATCCGGATTATCTCAGGGCGCTGAAGGTGGAAGGGCTCCAACCCGATGTCGCTCAGGCCCATGTCTGGTACAAAATGGCCAACGAGTTGGGGAGCCGCGAGGCCAGGAACCGCCTGTTGACGCTGCGACAAGGCAACTGAGTGTTAATCAGCGCACAAAATTGATGCGGTGGACGACGCCCGCTCCCGGCTTTGTCGCCGCCGCGCAATCACTTGAGGGGGAGGAAGAGATCGGTGATCGCTTCGTGCTCCCTCCAACGCGTTGCCGCCAGCGTCCTTGCCCATCTTCTGTCCGCGGGTGCGTTCTGCCCGGAGAGGATTGGTTCGTCTGGAAAGAAACGGCCTCAGAACCGCCGCGGGGCCGCATAAGATGGGCTAATACCCTGCAACCGCGCCGTCCGGCGCACGGGGATCGGAGGCGCCGAAGAACATGCCGCCCTCGTGCACAACCGAGTTGGTCCGCCCGAGAATACGGTGCTGATAGCCATCATCGCCGTTCTTCGGCAAAATGAAACCGCGCCCCTCCAGCGCCCTCAGCGTATCCACCGAAACGCCGTCCTCGGTGATGACCTTGTCCGGCATCCACTGATGGTGAATGCGCGGGGCGGCGGTCGCCTCGGCCACGTTCATCTTGAAGTCCAGCGTGTTGAGCAGCATCTGCAGCGTAACCGTGATGATCGTGCTGCCGCCGGGACTGCCGGTCGCCATGAAGGGCATGCCGTCTTTCAGCACGATGGTCGGAGTCATTGACGACAGCGGACGCTTGCCCGGCGCGATAGCGTTGGCGTCTCCGCCGACGAGACCGTAGGCGTTGGCGGCGCCGGGTTTCGCTGAGAAATCGTCCATTTCATTGTTCAGCAGAAAGCCCGCGCCATCCACGGAATAGCCGCTGCCGAAGGCGAAGTTCAGCGTGTAAGTGTTGGCGACGGCGTTGCCTTTGTCGTCCATCACCGAAAAATGCGTCGTCTGCCGGCCTTCGCGCTGGGGCCGGCCCGCGTGGATGTCGGCGGATTTGGCCGCGCGGGTCAGGTCGATGCCCTTGCGCAGTTGCGCCGCGTAGGATTTCGACGTCAGCATCGCCACCGGCACGGGATAGAAATCGGGATCGCCCATGTGTTTCGCGCGGTCGGCATAGGCGCGGCGCATCGCCTCCACCAGCCGGTGGATGTAGGCGGCGCTGTTGTGCCCGAGCGGCTTCAGGTCATAGCCTTCGAGGATGTTGAGCATTTCGATGAGGTGGGCGCCGCCCGAGGACGGCGGCGGCATGGATACGATCTCGTAGCCGCGATACGCGCCGCGCACCGGCTCGCGCTCGACCACGCGATATGCTTTCAGATCGGCCCCGCTGATCAGCCCGCCGTCGCGCATCTCGGCCGCAATGGCTTCGGCCACCCAGCCGGAATAAAAGCCCGCCGCCCCCTTCTCAGCGATGGTGCGCAGTGTCCTGGCGAGGTCCGGCTGGCGCAGGATTTCGCCCGGCCGATAGGGACGCCCGTCGGGATGTTCGAAAAAGTGCAGCGACGATGGGTCCTTTGCGAAACGCTCGTGCTTTGTCTCAAGCGCGAAGGCGAGACCTCGCGAGACAGGGAAGCCCTCCTCCGCAAGCTTGATGGCAGGCGCCAGGACGCGGGCGCGCGGCATGGCGCCGTATTTCTCCAGAGCGTAGAGAAGGCCCGCCACCGTTCCTGGCACGCCAGCCGAAGCGCGGCTGTATCGCGCTTTTTCGTTATCGACATCGCCTTGCGCATCGAGGAACATGTCGCGCGACGCAGCCGCCGGGGCCATCTCGCGGTAATCGATGGCGGTGGCTTTCCCGGTCCCCTTGTCGCCGGCCAGTTGGATGACCATGAACCCGCCGCCGCCAAGATTGCCCGCCTGCGGATGCGTTACCGCCATGACGAAACCGGTGGCGACGGCTGCGTCGATGGCGTTGCCACCCTCTCGCAGGATCCTGGCGCCGATATCCGCCGCAAGCTTTTCCTGAGCCGCCACCATGCCGTGTTCGGCGACGGCGGGATGGAAGCGTGCGTTGCGCGCGATAAGCGCGGGATTGTGTTCCGCCGCCTTCTGCGCCGGGGCAGGCAAGGCGGATAGGAGCAGCGCCAGAAACGCGGCGAGGAAGCTGACGGGATCACAGCCGCGCAAGAAGGCGGCGCGCGCGCCTGGCGCTTTCAACGAAATCAAAAGGGGACCTTAAAAGCTGTTGTCTGCCCTCAGCATAAGCGCACAGCCCGGCCACTCCAATGCACATTTCCGTTAGCGGATGACCGGTCAATCACCGGGCCGTATTCGCTCCGTTCTCGCTTGGGCTGACCGACAGCCAGGCTCACTTTGAGACCGGACAAATCCGCAAATTTCCGCCTGGCAAGGCGCATCGCGCGGTCCTGCGGCGGCCTGTTGCCGAGAAAGAGTGAAGAAAACCGTCGAGCGGCAGGCCATTCCGGCTAACAACGGGAAAACACCGGGAAGGAATGGAGATACGCATGTTTTCGATCAGCGGGCTGAGGCTCGTGGCATGGGCGGCTATCGCTAGCGGCTCGATCCTCGCGGCATTCGCAGCACGCGGTCAGATACCCAAGGCGTCCACCTCGCCGGAAACCCGTAGCGCTGCGTTCGCGTGGCGGCCACTCGCCGCTGGCTTTGAAGTCGCCGAAATGCCGGTTCGCAGTGGAGGCGGCGAAGTGGATCGCATCCTGCTGGCGCGGATCGATCCGGCGCACTTCCGCTTCATCCTGCGGCACGCCCCAGGTGGCGGGCGCAGCCTCGGTGAATGGATGAGCACGCTCGGCAGCATCATGGTGATCAACGGCAGCTTCTTCGCACCCGGCGGAGACCCCGCTACGCCCCTGCTCAGCGATGGCAACCTATCCGGTCCGAAAGATTACCATGCTCGCCACGGAGCGTTCGTGGCGTCCGGCAAGTTCATCGGCATCCGCGACCTGCGGAAGAACGACTGGCGCCGGCAATTCCGCGACGCGCAAGACGCCACGGTCTCCTATCCGCTTCTTCTCGGCGCCAACGGACGCAACACCGTCCAGCCGAGCGGGCGCCGCGCACGGCGCTCCTTTGCCGGCCAGGATGAAGCCGGACGCATCGTCCTCGGAACAACGCGGGCGGCGTTCTTCTCGCTGAAAGAACTTGCCACCTTCCTGCGCGCGAGCCCGCTGCGCTTGCGGCTGGCGCTGAACCTCGATGGCGGGCCTTACGCGTGTCAGGCGATTGCGTATAAAGGCTTTGTACGCAACATCTGCGGCGCGGCAGAAAATGGCGGTGCGCCGCCCAGGACGGCTGCGCGCCGCACACGGTTACCGATCGTGATGGCGGTTCTGCCCCGATAGTGATGTGAGGATTTCGATGAGGCGCTACCACTTGATCCTGCTTCTTCTGGTGTCTGCGGCAGCGCTGGCGCTGCTGTGGTATCGCACGCCGCGCAAAGGGATACCCGCATTCGGGGGCTCGGCGCTGTCGGTTCGTCTCCCCGATATCGCGCGTTTTCAGCAGAACGACCCGCGATGGGCCGATGACCGGCTCGGCAATCTCGACAATGGCGATACGCTGGGTTCGACGGGCTGCACGGTGGCCAGCGTGGCCGCCGCGATGACCAATCTCGGCCATGCCACCGACCCGGGGAAGCTGAATGCGGCGCTGGCGGCCGAAGGCGGGTTCACGCCGCGAGGGTGGCTGATGTGGAGCGCCATTTCCCGCGTCAGCAAGGGCGGACTACGTGCCGAAGTGCACGCCGAACCCTCACTCGACAGGCTGGACGCATGTCTGGCCCGCGGCGATTATCCGATCGTGAAGTTCCTTATCGGCGGCATGATCCCACATTGGGTGGTCCTGGTCGGCAAGCACGAGGGCGCCTATTTCATGCGTGATCCACTGATCGACGACCCCGCCCCCACACCGCTGACGCGCCGGACGCAAATCATCCTGTCGGTGCGCTGCATAGGCCGGACGCAGCAGACGGCGGCAACGGAGCCCTGATCTGAGCCGACGTACGTAACAGGTGTACGCCGTTCGCGATGAGCATCGCGGGGGCGGCAGGGCATGCTGAAGCAATCTATGGGGGCTGCACGCACATCGCCGCTGGTCCGTAGGGCCCTGGCTTCTCAGAGGCGGAAGCAGGCCGGAGAGAGCCATCGGGGCAAGCTCATATGTCAGGAGACGACTCTGAGACAAGCGCGAAGCGCCGCCAGCCGAGATGGCCGCGATCTTCGGGCGACGGGTGAAATCTGGAACACACAAGAGAACAGGGAACAGGTGCGAGCCGGCGCTTGGGGGGAACGCCGGCTCGCTCACGAGCCCGGAAGGGCAGGATATGAGGGGGCAAGGGGCTCCGGGCCCGGAATCGATTGTTGGTTTCAGTCCTCCTTACTCTCCTCCTTACTCTCTGGCATCCGTGCCAGCCGCCGCGACGGCTGGGCCATGTCTGACAGGGACGAGCGAATCCCAACGCTGCGGATCCACGGCCGACTGCCGCTTGATGTAGGTATAGTGCGGGACCTTCCACGGCTCGATGCGTGAATGCTTGTTGTCAAGAATATAGTCGCCTCGGTTGGTGCGAACGGTGAGGATCGCATGGCCTTCACCGTTTTCGTCGCGCACGACGGTGATCAGCAGGCTGCCTCTCGGCCAGCCCAGTTCGATGAGCCTGCGCTGCTTGAGAAGGACGTAGTCCTCGCAGTCGCCCTTGCCGCTAACGGGATAGGTCCAGCGCTCGATCTCGTGGTACTGGTCCATGTCGCTCATCGGCTTGATGCTCTGGTTCACTCTCTTGTTGACATCATTCAGCTCGCGCCATTTCCGGTCCGAAAGCTTCACTTCTGCGGCGCCGACGCGGTGACGCCGGCAGTCCGCGGGGTAGTTTGCGCAGAATGCGAGGTGTCCGGCCGGAGGTTCGGCGGAACCCTGAACCCGCATATGCGCAAAGGACGTCGTCGCTTTGATAGCGATCCCTCGGGCACTGGCGCCTTCGGAAACGCAATAGGCTACACCGCCTAATAGTATCGCCGTCAGCCAGAATCTCATCGACATCTCCTCGTGCTCCGCGGAGATCGTCGCAAAAGAACTCTTACGGTCCGATAAACTGGGAAAATATTTTCTACATTTATTTTCGTATTATTCAGGAGCATGACAGACAACGTTTGATTACCTTAATTATGACTTTAACGGCAGGCGAAGAGTTATTGCAAATCCAAGCGGACGTGTATGATTATCCCCCGGCGATGCCGCTCGCCCTACTCACGCCGGCGCACGCACATCCGCGCCGCCGGCCGTCACCTGCCAGCAGCCCATGCGAGACGATTTGTGAGCAGATTGTTTGCGAATGCAAATGGAGTGCGCGCACAACAAAAACCCACATGGCCCCGAAACAACCAGGATCTGCATGAGGGGGAGCACTTTTGCCGGAACCGCACCGATACGACATCAAAGCAACCTACGCGCACATAAACGATATCACACAACCTGAAGGCCAAATTGCCCCGGCCGTGGCGCAAAATCAACCACCGGTTGATATGTGTGGATATGCACGCACAGACTTTTCCACCGTTTTGTCGTCAGCGCCCGCACGAGCGCCCGGCGGTCACGCAGCTTCGCGGGACTTGATGATTGCGGCAAAAAGCCGCATCATGGCGGCTCACGCATATGACAGTGAAAAGCAACAGCAGCGCGGTTCACCGGACCGCCAAGGGAGGTAGCCATGAATGTAGCCAGAATCCTGAAGGACAAAGGGCGCACCATCGTGACAGCATCGCCCGACGCCACGCTGAGGGAGGTTGTGAAGCTGCTCGCAGCAAAGAACATCGGCGCCCTGGTCGTGTGCGATACCGGCCATCACGTGAAAGGCATCATCTCGGAGCGCGATATTGTCCGCATTCTTGCCGGACACGGAGCCGCGGTGCTGGATGAACCCGTCTCGCAGCACATGACCAGGGAAGTGGTGACGTGCACGGCGCATACCACCGTCAACCGGCTGATGGAGGAGATGACGTCGCACCGCTTCCGTCACGTGCCGGTGGTCGAGGGCGGCAAGCTGAGCGGCATCGTCTCCATCGGCGACGTGGTCAAGCTGAGGATCGCGCAATGCGAGCTGGAGGCGGCGTCGATGCGGGAGTATATCGCCACCGGCTGAAGCCGGGTTGACGGCGCCGCAGATCAGGCGGCCTGCACCATCTCGGGGTAGAGGCCTCGCAGCCCCTCGCCTGAAGCATCGCACACGCCGCGTTCGGTGATGAAGCCAGTGATCAGCCGCGCGGGCGTTACATCGAACGCCGGGTTGGCCGCAGCGCTGCCCGGCGGGGCGATTTCGACGGTGGTGAGCGCGCCGCTGGCCGCGCGGCCGGTGATGCGCGTCACCTCTTCAGACGCGCGATCCTCGATGGGAATGTCCGCACCGTCGCCGAGCGTCCAGTCGATGGTGGAATGGGGGACGGCCACGTAGAAGGGTACGCCGGTATCACGGGCGGCGAGCGCCTTGAGATAAGTGCCGATCTTGTTGGCGGCATCGCCGTTCGCGGTCACGCGGTCGGTGCCGGTGATCACCACATCGACCCGGCCGCGCTGCATCAGGTGGCCGCCGGCGTTGTCGGCGATGATGGTATGGGGCACGCCATGCGCGCCGAGCTCGTAGGCGGTCAGCGCCGCCCCCTGGTTGCGCGGGCGTGTCTCGTCCACCCAGACATGGACGGGCAGTCCTTTATTGTGCGCCATGTAGACCGGCGCGAGGGCGGTGCCCCAATCGACGGTTGCCAGCCAGCCCGCATTGCAGTGGGTGAGAATGTTGACCGGCTTGCCCTCCTTGCCTGCGGCAAGCTGCCGGAGCACGCTCAGGCCATGCTCGCCGATCCGCTTGTTCGTCTCGACATCGGCGTCGCAGATTTCGGCAGCCAGACGGTAGGCCGCCGCCGCGCGTTCGGACGGTCGCAGCGGGCGGATGGCGTCATCCATCTCGCGGAGCGCCCAGGCAAGGTTGACCGCCGTCGGGCGGGATGCCGCGAGTTCGGCGATGGCGGCATTGAAAGCGGTGTCCGTCGGATCGTCGCGCAGGGCGAAGCACACGCCGTAGGCGGCCATGGCGCCGATGAGCGGCGCGCCGCGCACCTGCATGGTCTTGATCGCGTGCACGGCTCGGCGCAAGGTCCCGACCTGGATGACGGCGAATTCGTGCGGCAGCCTGGTCTGGTCGATGATGCCAGCGGAAATGCCGTCCTCCGCCAGCCAGATCGTGCGGTAGTGGGTGCCGTTGATCTTCATGCCTGCAACCTTGTCCTGGAAGCCGCCGACAGCGCGCGGGCGCGCCCTATAGCATCGCGGCATCGCGCGGCTGGAACGCGCGCGTCAGTTAAAGCGCGGCGGCTGCGAGAGATCAAGCGGCGGTGGCGTCTTCGCGCCACTCTCTCCCTCCTTCTTTTCGGGCACGCCGAAATTCGGGGCGCCCTGGCCGAAATCAGGCACACCGCTCCCGAACCCGCCCACGGGCGGCACGGTGATCTCGACTTTCGACGGGTCGATGGTGGGACCGGAGCCTTTGTAATGCATCACCATGCCCGGAACGGCGATCGTCAGCGCCACCATGATCACCTGGATGACCACGAAAGGAACGGCGCCCCAATAGATCTGCGGCGTCGTCACCGGCTGGGTCAGCTTCCCGGTCACCCTGTCGAGATAGGGAACGCGCGGCGCCACCGACCGCAGATAGAACAGCGCGAAGCCGAAGGGCGGATGCATGAAGCTCGTCTGCAGATTGATGCTCAGGAGAATGCCGAACCAGATCAGGTCTATGCCCAGTTTTTCGGCCACCGGCGCCAGAAGCGGCACAACGATGAACGCCAGTTCGAAAAAGTCGAGGAAAAAGGCAAGCGCGAAGACCAGGAGATTGACGACCACCAGAAAACCGAGCTGACCGCCGGGCAGGCCGAGGAGGAGTTCCTCGACCCAGATGTGACCGTTGACGCCGTAGAAGGTGAGCGAAAACACGCGCGCGCCCACCAGAATGAACATCACGAACGCCGAGAGCTTCGTCGTGGCGTCGAGCGCCTGGCGCAGCAGCGTCAGATCCAGCCGCCTCTTCGCCAGCGCCAGCAGCAGCGCGCCAACCGGCCCGTCCTACTATCGCAAGGTAGGTTGGTTCCAAACCAACAGCACCAGCTCGCCGATTGAGATCGCGGAAAACAACGTTTACACCG
>JBNKDX010000046.1:0-10745 GCA_050288485.1 Rhodomicrobiaceae bacterium
ATTTGTCGTCATGGTGACGTTTCCCTTACCGTCGCGGTGACGTTTCCCTCATCGTCATGGTGACGTTTCCCTTACCGTCGCGGTGACGTTTCCCTTACCGTCGCGGTGACGGTTACCTTGTCGTTACGGTGACGGTTTAGCAACTTATTGAAAACAGGGCATTTCTAGCGATGGTGACGTCACCATTACATCTGAGGGTGACATCACCATGACATCGGGGTGACGTCACTTCTTGGCACCGGCTTGGCGGTTCCCGTACGGGAGCGGAGGAGAACCACGCCCACGCGGGAATGATTGGAAGCGGTGCACGCTGGCATCAGCGGCGCGCAACCACAATCAGCTGCGCATCTATTGCGAGGAGTGCTGCAGGTCCGTTGAGGTTGAGCCGCTCACCCTTGTGTCAGAGAAGACGCCAGCGGATACGCCCCTGTGGAGCGTAGCGCAAAAGCTGCGGTGTTCCGCTTGTGGCTCAACCCGAGTTGGATTGCAGGTCGCCGGGCATCGCGTGGGCGGAAAGCGAGCGAGGGCAGCGAGGCAATAAATTGTCATTGCTCCACCCGATTTACGGACATGGCGCGGACACGGACACGCAGGGAAATCGGCGGTTTTGACAACCGCCTTGCAAGTCATTGGTTTTCTTGCGACTTTTTATGGCCGCTCTCACCACGGGAAACGCATATACACTTTAGTGTTTATCTAGAAAACGCTGCCACAGCTCGTCATTTCTCTTGTCCATGGCCTCAGCCACCCAACGACAAAACACTTGTTCACCGTCTTTCTTGAAGGCGATAGTAACTTTTTTGAGTGCCAACTGCGATATCTTTGAGCGAAGTTGGCTGCATTCCTCTTCAGCGTCATTTTCAAAATTGGACAATTCTGCGTTAATCCAGATCTGTTTTTCCTGCTGCACCTCGGGAAGAATTCCGGAGCACATTACCATTTCTGCATCAACTATCGATAATACAATATATTTCTCTAAGCTGTTTTTCTTGAAGCACTTAACTGAGGCACTTCTGTCAAGGAATGTCTTTGATCCTCTCTCCATTTCTAACCTTTCCATATAGAGACCGGGGGCCAGCCACTTTGCAAATGAGTAGCCCAGGTTATCGCCCAATGCCCAAACAATCAGGCTTGGCCCCCAAAAAAACGATCTGACTATTGATGAAAAGACTGCGTAAGGCTGCACGACCGCAATGGCTACAGTTCGCTGAATGAAGCCCATTTGCGGAACGTATTGCGATGCCCCCCAGGTGAACGGCCACAGGTAGCTCGCCCAGAGTATCGTTCCTAATAGGCCGCCAATCGCGAGATAGACGTTAATGAAATTGCGAAATATGTTTCGCACAAGCGGCTCCCATCAGTTCCGCTAGCGTTCCGTGGGGCGATTCTTGCGGAACGAAAAATCCCAAAATTCCTTACTAACCCATTGAAATCATTGGTGCCGGCTGAGGGACTCGAACCCCCGACCCACGGTTTACAAAACCGTTGCTCTACCAGCTGAGCTAAGCCGGCCTGCTAGGACACCGAGCGCACGACGCTGTCCTCGTTGCTTTGGTACCTCTAAATCAGCCCATCCGCAACAGACAACGAAGTAAGGGTTTCCATGGAGCGAAGCCGACACAGAAACCCTGTCGGACTGAACGCGGAGGAGCGGTTGGGCGCTCTGGATTTTTCAGATCCGGACTGTGCGGGCGCGACCGGAATTGCCAGCGGTGACGCCGCGGCGCTGCTGAGCGGCGGACAATGACCGCGGCATGGGCAGTAACAGAAACTGACCGTTGTTCACGGGCCAGCGAAAACCACCTGTTACTCAGACATGCCCTAAGCAGACTTTCGTTGGCCGCCCAACGAATGCCAGCTTAGACTCTTTTGTTTTCGCAGAGTTTTCTTTTCGCAAAACCGGGAAGACCACTTTTGCGAACTCTGCTTAGTACAGCTTATCCGCGCCCGCGCACAGAGCACATTACTCCCGGCGCCACAGACGCGCGAGCATCCCGGGATTGGCGTTCTTCTGCGGCTCGCCGTTGACCTCCGCGCCGTTGGCGGAAGGTGAGTGATCCTCCAGCGCCGGCCGCTTTTCTTCCTCGATGAGATCCTGTGGCTTCTCTGTCTCCTCGCGCCTGATGGAGACGAGCGGCGTGGACGGCTGCCCCTGCAGCGGTAAGGCGGTCTCTGCCTGCATCCCCCCCTTCTGGCGCTTGCGCATGGCGCGCATTTCGGCTTCGGCGCCGCTGCCGAGCGCCGCCTCCAGAAATTCCGCCCAGGCGTTCGGCGCGAACTCGAACACGCGGAAAGCGTCAGCCTGCGCATAAAGGCTGCCCTGCTTGTCAAGCTTGTTCTGAATCTCGGCGTCGGGGAGCGCGTCGCGGTCGCTCATCAGCTTGACGAAGTTCTGCCCCTCCAGCACCACCAGCGCGCTGGAAATATAGCGCGAGCGCTCCAGGGGGCGGTCCGAATTCGGATCGTAGGAGAATGTCTCGCCGCGCTCCTCGGCGCGTTTGGCCCGCGCTGCGACCCACTGCATATAATTTTCTTCGCGGTAGTCGAGCGGCGCGGCCGCGTAATATCTGCCGTTATGGTCGAAGACCACGTCCACCAGCGGTGCGATGACTTCCTCGGGTTTGGGCCGGAACAGCGGATCGAAATTGCCGATGAAAACGCGGTAGATCGGCATCAGGAACTCGATGAGCTCGCTCTGGCGCGCTTTTTCCATGCTCGACGAGGCGCGGAACACGCGGCTGAACGGCCGGTTGATCGACACCAGAAGGATGCAGATGTCCACGAAAATGGCAATCATCAGCGGGATGTAGTCGCGTTCCGCGAGCCCGTCGGCGGCGGGCGGTACCGGCGCGGCCTTTGCGACGAAGCCGGTCATGGCCACGGTGTCCTGCACGCCGGCGGCGATGCTTTTTGCAGTACCGATGCTGCTGTTCGTAAGCCGCCGGAACGCCTCGACAACCGCTTCCGAGCCTTCATAGGCGCGCAGGAGCGGCGGGTGCAGCTCCGGCAGTTCGCCGATCGCGCGCACCACGCCGTTGAGCGCCGTCTGCAACTGCGGATCGGGACAGGCGAACGCGCCGCCGCGATCGTCGGGAAACTTCGTCTGGCCCGCGCGCGAGCGGAATTCGTCGGCAAGCTGGCGGAGCTGCGGGTCGGAGCGCAGGGCGTTGAAGCGTGTGGCGACGAGGCCGAGCTTGCGGTTCAGTTCGCCGATGAAGGCGCTGCGCGAGCCGGTTATGGGATCGGCGGTGGACGGGTCTTTCAGCAGGATTTTCTGCAATTCAGCGTTCACCGCCGCAATGTCCGTCTTCACCTCGGTGACGCGCTGGCCGATGAACTCGTTCGCGAACTGGAACCGCTGCGCGTCCGAGTCACGCAAGCGCCGCCGCGGCCCCTCGCCCGCCGGGCTCCCCAGGCAGGTCCCGCCCACGGCGCGCTCTTTCTCCGCCTTCTCGGTCGAGATGCGGCTCAGCGTGGTGAAGGTCGCCTGCAGCTGTCCCAGGCGGCTGGTGCCGAGTTGCAGCGTTTCCTGCACGCCGCGAAGGGAAGCCTCCGCCGTCGCCGTGGTGGCGCTGCCCGCCTCCAGATACTTCCAGTAGAACCCGAAGGCGAAGCCCACCGAGATCAGGAACAGCACGAAATAGCCGATGACGTAGACCGGCCGCAGCCACCAGCGCAACTGCGCGGAAAACAGCACATCCAGGATGTAGAGGATCATGAGCTGCAGCATGAACACGGCGAAAGCCACCGCGATCCGTGCGAACAGGCTGATGGCGCCCGCCGAGGCGGCGATCAGCTCCATGATGCCGGTATAGGTCGAAACCCACGACAGGAGGCTCAGGCCGGAGAGAAGCAGAACCCACATCCAGGAAAAACCCGGTCTCTTCACCGACACAGCCATCAGCCCAACTCCTTCACCCTCGCGCCCCTTCGCCTGCCCCTATTTACGCCGCTGGGGCGTGCGGGGTCCAGCGCGGAGATCACCCGGCCTGCCAGGATAGGCCGCCGCACACTGAACGCCTGATGAAACGGGCGAACGCGAAGGGGGCCCGCATCACAGTCCGTTGAGGGAGCGCCGCGGGGCGCATCGAGAGCTTGCTCCATTCGCTTCCGGGGGTTAGCCAAACGATACCCCAGCGAAAGCAAGGAGACAGGGCATGAGCAAAGTGGCGTGGATCGGGCTCGGTGTGATGGGCTTTCCGATGGCCGGGCACATGAGGACCAAGGGCGGACACGACCTCACCGTCTACAACCGCACCGTGGCCAAGGCTGCTGAATGGGCCGCCAAATTCGGCGGCAAGGTCGCCGCCACACCGGCCGAGGCTGCTCAGGATGCCGATTTCGTGTTCGCCTGCGTCGGCAACGACGACGATCTGCGCGCCGTGACCACCGGCCCCGGCGGCGCGTTTGAGACGTTGAAGGCGGGCGCCGTCTTCATCGACAACACGACGGCGTCCGCCGATGTCGCGCGCGAACTGGACGCTGCGGCCAGGGCGAGGGGCGCGGGCTTTCTCGATGCGCCGGTCTCGGGCGGACAGGCGGGTGCGGAAAACGGCGTGCTGACGGTGATGGCGGGCGGCGACGCCGACGCGTTCGCGAGAGCGGAGCCGGTCATTGCACATTACGCACGCGCGGTGCGGCTGATGGGGCCCGCCGGGTCGGGCCAGCTTGCCAAGATGGTCAACCAGATCTGCATTGCCGGGTTGATCGAAGGGCTCGCCGAAGCCATTCACTTCGCGCAGAAAGCCGGGCTGGACGTGGCGGCGGTCATCGACACGATTTCCAAGGGCGCGGCGCAGTCCTGGCAGATGGAGAACCGCTGGAAAACGATGAATGAAGGCGAATTCGACCACGGCTTCGCGGTGGACTGGATGCGCAAAGACCTCGCCATCTGTCTCGACGAGGCGCGGCGAAATGGCGCGCATCTTCCGGTCGCGGCGCTGGTCGATCAGTTCTACTCGGAGGTGCAGAAGATGGGGGGCAGGCGCTGGGATACGTCCAGCCTGATTGCGCGGCTCAATCGCGCGTAGGGCTGGGGACGCCGCCGTCCTCTGCCGGAGGCGTCGGCGCCTCGGCGCGCGCGCGGGCCTGCGCCTTCCGCTTCTTCAGATTTTCACGCAAGGATGCGGCCAAGCGCTCCTCGCGCGCCTTCCGTGCTTCCTGCTTGCGCGACGGCTTGTCCGTCATGTTCGCCCTCACGGGGATTGCTACGCGGTTCCCGCATCGCCGAAAAACTGTAGCTCCGCCAGCCGCGAATAGACGCCGCGCGTCTCCATCAGGCCGGCATGCGTGCCCTCCTCGATAATCTCGCCGCCGTCAAGGACCAGGATGCGGTCGGCGCTGAGCACGGTCGCCAGCCGGTGCGCAACCACCAGCGTCGTCCGCCCCTGCATGACGTGGTTGAGCGCGGTCTGCACGAGGTTCTCCGATTCGGCGTCGAGGGCGCTGGTCGCCTCGTCGAGCAGCAGGATGGGGGCGTCGCGCAGGAGCGCGCGGGCGATGGCCAGGCGCTGACGCTGGCCGCCGGATAGCGTGATGCCGCGCTCGCCGAGTGGCGTTTCGTAGCCGAGCGGCAGCGCTTCGATGAAGTCGCTCGCCAGCGCCGCCCGCGCCACGCGGCGCACGTCCTCGTCGCTGGCGTCCGCCGAGCCGTAGCGGATGTTGTCAGCGATAGTCCCGGCGAAAACGGCTGGGTCCTGCGGCACATAGGCGATGCGTTGCCTCAGCGCGGTGAGGTCGGCGTGATCCACGGCGACGCCGTCGATTGACACAATGCCTTCCTGCGGATCGTAGAAGCGCAGGATCAGGCTGAAAATGGTGGACTTGCCCGCGCCCGACGGCCCGACAATGGCCACGCGCTCACCAGCGCGCACGGCGAAGGAGAGGTTCGAGAACACCGGCGCTTCCGGCCGCATCGGATAGGCGAACGACACGCTGTCGAAGCGGATTTCGCCCCTGGCGCCCTCGGGGAACGGCTTCGGAACGGCGGGCGAGACGATTTCCGCCCTCACGGCCATGAGTTCGGCGAGACGCTCGGCCGCGCCCGCCGCCTGCTGCACCTCGCCCCACACTTCCGACAACTCGCCGACAGAGCCCGCGGCGAAGGCCGAATAGAGCACGAACTGAGCCAGTTGCCCGCCGGTCATCGTACCGCGCAACACGTCATGCGCGCCGTACCAGAGAATGCCGACAACGCTGGCGAAGACGAGGAAAATGGCGGTCGCGGTAAGCACCGTGCGCGCGCCGATGCGCTGGCGGGCTGCGGCGAAGGCATCCTCGGTAGCGCGCGTATAGCGCGTGATCACGGCGGGCTCGGACGTGAACGCCTGCATGGTGCGCGGCACGGCTAGATTTTCCGCCGCATAGGACGAAGCCGAGGCAAGCTCGTCCTGCGCGTGGCGCGACAGCCGCCGCACGACGCGGCCGTAGAACACCAGCGGCAGCACGATCACGGGGATGGCCAGCAGCACCAGCGCGCTCAGCTTGACGCTGGTCGCCAGCATCATGCCGATGGCGCCGATGAGCATGACGCCGTTGCGCAGCAACTGGCTGACGGCGGTGGAAATCGCGGTCTTGATCTGCGTGGTGTCGGCGGTGAGGCGCGACATCAGCTCCGCGGAATGCGTCTTTTCGTAGAAGGAGGCGCTCAGCCGCGTCAGATGCGCGAAGACCGCGGCGCGGATGTCGGCCACGGAGCGTTCGCCGATCCAATTGACGCAATAAGCCCGCAGCGAACTGGCGCCGGCAAGCACGCCCGCCACGAGAAGGAGCACCGCGAAATAGCTGTTGATGAGCTGCGAGTCGCCCGAAAAACCATGATCGATCATGCGCCGGACGGCGACCGGCAGCGCCAGCATAGCCGCGGCGGCGACCACCAGCCCGACGAAGCCGAGCAGGATCTGCAGCTTGTAGCGCACGAGATAGGGATAAAGCGCCAGGAGCGGCGTGAGTGAACGCGACGTCTTGCGGGCATCCGGCGGAGCGCCCTCGCCGTTGGCGGGCGTTTTCTGCGTTGCAGACTGGAAATCCGTTACGTGGCCGGCGCCGTTGCCGTTCTTCATCGACCTCTTAACCCCTGGCGCCCGGCGGGGAGCCAGAACGCAAAAAAACACTCGATTGTTACCCCATTTGAACGGCTGGAAACCATATTTAGTCCGCCGCCGGTGTTCAACTTTTTGTTTGGCCAAGCGTTAGCGATGGATCGGACCGGCGCTTTGCAGCAAACGCGCCCTTGTCATCAGCGCTCCTCTTGCGATATAGGATGCCGGAGCATTCACCCACATCGTCAGGGCGCGAGGATCCGCGGGGCGGGCGGGCGTACCCGCTTTGCGGTCAGCCAGAAGGTCAAGGTCCATGAAGAAAGATATTCATCCCAAGTATCATAAAATTCGAGTCGTCATGACGAACGGCGCTGAATTCGAAACCTATTCGACCTATGGCGAAGAGGGCGCCAAGCTGCAGCTGGACATTGATCCGACCACGCACCCGGCATGGACGGGCGGCAGCCAGCAGCTCATGGACCGCGGCGGGCGCCTCAGCAAATTCAAGAAGAAGTTCGAAGGTTTTCTGGGCTGAGGGCGGCGCATCGCCCTCGGGAAAGCCGAGCATGCCAGTGCTGGAAGCGGCTCCCGCCGGAGCCGCTTCTGGCGTGCAGGCTGCGTGAGCGGAGAAGCCCCGGACCTCACCCCTGTCCGGTGAATGCGGCCTCAAGGCGGGCGAGCTGCGTGGCGACGCCGTTGACGGCGCGCGGGGCCGCCTTGGCGGGCGTGGTGCGGTCCGCCGTGTCGAAACGGTGAATCTTGGCGTACAGATCGTAGCTCGCCTCGATGAGATGCTTCAGCCGCGCGGGCAATTCCTCATAGCCTTTCGATCCGGCCGTGCGCGTGACGGGCGGCAGAAGCAGAGGATCGGAAATGCCGCCGGTGTTGGGCAGCGTCTCGCCGTTGAGCACGGCGCGGCGCGCCAGCAGCCAGGTGGCCATTTGCGTCAGCCGCGTGGTCAGGCGCATGCTTTCCGTCGCATAGGCAAGCGACACGAACGGCTTGAGCGTTTTGGACTCCTGCCGGCCGGGACCATCGAGATAGTTGGCCGTTTCCTCGACCAGCCCCATCCCTTCGCGGAACAGAGCGAGGAACTCATCCTGCCTGCCGGACCGCGGGCGGAACGGAACGGTTACGCCGCTAACTGGCGTGGGGGGCACTGCGCCGTACTGACTCATCTACACTCGCCTTACGCATTGAGATTGAGCGTTCAACCTTAAGCTGATAGCCAATAATGTTTACATTTGGTTTAGGCATGCAAGAAAATTTTAGGGTGTTGATAAATTGCCGCGTCACGCTGGATGGGCGCACTCTCGCTCGGGACGCGCGCGATTGCAATGGCTGCAGCGGAAAAAGCGGTTGTAAAGGTTACTGTGCGGGGCCGCCGGTTGTTATTCGGTCCTGCTCCGGAACAGGAGCGCCGCAACCGTCAGCGTGAAAACCGCGATGAGCGCGAGCGGCAGAATACTCGCCGCGACGTCGCTGGCGGGCATGGCCTTCAAGAAGATCCCGCGCACGATCACCAGAAAATGCCTTAAAGGGTTGATGAGGGTGAAGGTCTGCAGCCATTCCGGCATGTTCTCCACGGGCGTCGCGAAGCCGGACAGGAGCGCGGCGGGCGCAATGAACAGAAACGTGCCCAGGAACGCCTGCTGCTGCGTCTGTGCGAGAGACGAGATGAACAGCCCGACGCCGATCACGGACGCCATGAAGAAGAACAGGCTGACATAGAGCAGAACGATCGAGCCCCGCAACGGCACCTGAAAGAAGAACACCGCGGCCAGCACGAACACCGTAGCCTGGACGTAGCCGATGATGAGCGGCGGGACGGTCTTGCCCAGGAGGATTTCGTGCGTGCGCAGCGGCGAGACCATGAGCTGCTCGAATGTGCCGAGTTCCCGCTCGCGCGCCACTGATTGGCTGGTGACGATCAGCGACACCATCATGCTGATCATGCCGATCAGGGCGGGCACGATGAACCATTGGAATTCGAGCGAGGGGTTGAACCAATGCCGCGTCACGGTCGGATCGGGCGGCGTGCTTGCCGCGTTGACGTTGATCGCGGCGGAGAGGCCATTGGCGATCGAGGTCAGATAGCCGAGCACGAGCTGCGAGGCATTCGAGCGGCGGCCGTCGAGGATGACCTGCGCCTCGGCGGGCCGGCCCGCCTCGATGTTCCGCGAGAAATCCGGGCGGAACTGCACCACGGCGATTGCCCGGCGCATGTTGATCGTCTCGCGGAACTGGGCCTCGCTCTCCACGCGCACGATGCGCCGCACCGAGGGCGCGCCCGCGATGCGCTGAATGAACTCCGCGCTCCAGTACCCGGCGTCCTGGTTGCGGATACCGATATCGAAATTGCTGACGTCGAGCGTCGCCGCGTAGCTGAGGACGAAAAGCTGAATGAGTGGCGGCCCGATGAGCGCGACGCGGCCGCGCGGGTCGCGGAGCACGGCCAGCAATTCCTTCACGATCAACGCCTTGAGCCGCTGCCACATGTCAGTCGAGCCTCTTTCGCGACGTGCGGACGGTGAGCACCATGAACACGGCACCCATGAGCAGCAGCACGGCCATGTTCTGCAACAGAAGCGGCCAGACGTCGCCCGCGAGAAAAACCGTCTGCAGGCTGGGTACGAGATAGCGCGCCGGGACCAGATAGGTGACGAACTGGATCACCTTCGGCATGCTGGAAATCTCGAAGACGAACCCCGACAGAATGAACGCGGGCAGGAAGGCGGACAGCAGCGCGAATTGCGACGCGACGAACTGGTTTTTGGTCGCCGACGAAATCAGCAGGCCCTGCCCAAGCGCCGGGAAGAGGAATGCGGATGTGACCGCCGTCAGCGCGAAGATCGAACCGCGGAACGGCACGCCGAACAGCCACACGCCGAGCGAGGCGCACAGCGCCATCGACCCCAGCGCCAGCACGAAATACGGAAACAGCTTGCCGACGATCAGCTCCGCGACGCCCACCGGCGTGGCCATCATCGCTTCCATCGTGCCGCGCTCCCACTCGCGCGCCATGACCATGGCGGTAAGCAGGGTGCCCGTCAGCGCCATCACGATGACGATGGAGCCAGGGACGAGGAAATAGCGGCTCTGCAGTTCGGGATTGAACCAGAAACGCGGCTCCAGCGTCAGGGGCTGCGCGACGGGCTCGCCTTCCGCCGCGTGCTGCAGCACCCAGTTCGACCACAGGGCGCGCGCATAGTTCTCCACGAAGCGCGCGGTGTTGGGCTGCGAGCCGTCGGTGAGAACCTGGATGCGGCCGGCTAGGATGTTCTTCTTGGCGACCTTTTCGCCGAAAGTTGAAGGGATGACGACGATGCCGAGCACCCGCCCGGCAACCAGATCGTCCTCGAATACGCGGCGGTCGTGGGCGACACGCGGGGCGAAATAGGGCGACGAGCGGAAGGCCGCGGCAAGGCCGTGCGCGGGCTCGCTTTCATCTTCGAGCACCAGTCCGATCTTCATGTGATTGGCGTCGAGCGATACGCCATAACCGAATAGAAACAGGAGGATGAGCGGAAACACGAAGGCGATGAGGATGCTCGACGGGTCGCGCACGATCTGGATGGTTTCCTTGCGCATCAGCGCGGCGATGCGGCGGTTTCCTTCGGGCGGGGTGCCGGTGTCCTCGTCGCCCCACACCACCAGCACCGGCAGGCTGAGCGAGGGGAGCCTGGCGGCAACGCTATAATTCTC
>JBNKDX010000047.1:0-10497 GCA_050288485.1 Rhodomicrobiaceae bacterium
ATGACCGCTTCGCAGTTCTCCAGCCTCGTGACGGAGTGGATCAACAGGGCGATACATCCGCGGTTCGAACGGCTGTACACCGAACTCGCCTATCAGCCGCAGCTCGAACTCCTGTCCTATCTGCAGGACAACGGCTTCAAGACGTACATCATTTCGGGCTCGGGGATGGAGTTCATGCGGCCCTGGACCGAAAGGGTCTATGGGATTCCGCCCGAACAGGTCGTCGGGTCCTCAGTCAAGACCGAATACCGCATCAAGAACGGCGAGCCCGTTCTCCTACGGCTCCCGCAGCTCGAATTCGTCGACGACAAGGCGGGAAAACCCGTCGGCATCTACGAGCGCATCGGCCGCCGTCCGATCTTCGCTTTCGGAAATTCGGATAATGACAAGGAGATGATCGAGTACAGCACGGCCGGAGAGGGGCCGCACCTGGGGCTTTTCCTCCATCACACCGACGGCAAGCGCGAATACGCCTATGACCGCGAGAGCCGCACCGGCAGGCTCGACGAGGTTCTCGGGCAGGCGGGTGAGCGGGGCTGGATCATCGTGGACATGGCGCGCGACTGGAACCGCGTCTTCCCGCCCACAGCGCAAACCGGCAGCATGAATTGACGCGATGCCAACGGCCCGAGGAGGTCATTCTCCTCGGGGTCGCAAGAAGCCTGGGGCGAGGCCCGCGAGACTTGCATGGAACGTCGGGCGCCGCTACGCGGCCAGATCGCGCTTCTCCGCCACCGTCCCATCAGTGTTGAGCCGGTAAACCAGTGGCACGCCTGTCGCCAGATTGAGCTTGAGCACCTCGTCCTGAGTAAGCCGGTCGAGCTTCATCACCAGCGCGCGCAGCGAGTTGCCGTGCGCGGCGACGATGACATTCTTGCCCGCCATCACCTCGGGCAGGATGGAACTCTCGAAATAGGGCAGCACGCGCGCAGCGGTGCCCTTCAGGCTCTCGCCGCCGGGGGGCGCGATGTCGTAGGAGCGGCGCCAGATGTGCACCTGCTCGTCGCCCCAGCGCTTGCGGGCGTCATCCTTGTTCATGCCGACCAGATCGCCGTAATCGCGCTCGTTCAGCGCCTGATCCTTGTGCGTGATGAGGCCGGTCTGCCCGATCTCCCCCAGGATGAGGTCGAGCGTGCGCTGGGCGCGCTTGAGTGCGCTGGTGAACGCGACGTCGAAATGGAAACCCTCTTTCTTCAGCGCCAGCCCGGCGCGCTGCGCCTCGGCAACGCCGGTCTCCGAGAGATCGACATCACGCCAGCCGGTGAAGAGGTTGAGCTTGTTCCACTCGCTTTCGCCGTGCCGCACCAGTACCAGAACATTGTCCATTAAGCTGCCTTCCATCTCCAACCTAGTACGCCCCGCAGGAAATCCTGACCCGCTTGCAGCACGTGCTCACAGGATTTCCTGCGGGTCAAGCGTACTAGCAACTTATTGAATCTAGTACAGCTTTTCCGCAGCAAGTTCGTAAAATGCGCGTGCGGCAAACCGGAGACGAACTTGCCGCGGGCTGTACTAGTGTTCCGACTCTAACGCTTGGTCCCCAAGCGTCAGCCCGGAACCCTAGTTAAGTCTTTGCTGGTGTTGCGTCTTCTCCAAACGCTTGCGACCTTCGCCCGAAATCAAGCGTTTGGGACGCAACACTAAATCCCGAGCACGTCCTGCATCGAATAGACGCCCGGCGGCTTGCCCTGTCCCCACAGCGCCGCCGTGACGGCGCCGCGCGCAAAGATCTGCCGGTCTCCAGCGCGGTGCGCAAGTTCCACGCGCTCTCCCTGCCCGGCGAAGATCACCGTGTGCTCGCCGACGACGTCGCCGCCGCGGAGCGTCGCAAAGCCGATATCGCCGCGCCCGCGCACACCGGTATGCCCGTCGCGGACGCGCACGGAGTGGTCCTCAAGCGGAATGTGGCGGCCCTCGGCGGCGGCGCGGCCGAGAAGCAGCGCGGTGCCCGAGGGCGCATCGACCTTCATCCGGTGATGCATTTCCACGATTTCGATATCGAAATCCGGGCTGAGCGCCTCGGCGGCCTTCTTCACCAGCGCGGCGAGGAGGTTCACCCCCAAGCTCATATTACCGGACTTGATGATCGTAGCATGGCGGGCGGCGGCCAGGATGGCGTCCTCATGATGCGGCGCAAAGCCCGTCGTGCCGATCACGTGAATGATGCGCGCCTGCGCGGCAAGCCCGGCGTGCTCCACCGTGGCGTCCGGCGCCGTGAAATCAAGCACGCCCTCGGATTTGATAAATAGCTCCAGCGGATCGGCGGTGATCGGGATGCCGAGCTTGCCCACGCCCGCAACCTCGCCGATGTCGGCGCCGAGCATGGCCGAGCCGGCCGACTCCGTGCCGCCGGAAATCTGGCAGTTCGGCATTTCGTGGATCAGGCGGACGAGCGTCTTTCCCATCCGCCCGGCGGCTCCCATTATGGCAAGTTTCATGGTGATAAGATCCGAGTGTTTTTACGCCCAGCGGTATAGCAGTGCTATTCTGAGACATAAAGCGTCCCTGACCGCCTTGCCGCCGGTTTTTCAACGCAAATGCCATGGCGTTTACGATGCCCGGACCCAAGATGCCGACACCAGCCCTGCCCGTCCTGTCCCTTGTCGCGGGTCTCGCCGGGCTGCCAGCGGCGGCGCAATCCCAGGCCGCCGTCAGCGTCTATGTGGGGTTCGACCTCGCCAAATGCACGCTGCTCGACGAAAACGCTGTCGCGGGATCGACGCTGCGCCATTGCGGCGACGAAGGCAGCGGAGAGTTCTACGTCGCGGAGGCGGGGGGGCATGTCTTCGTGGGATATGGCCCGGACGGCCTCAAGCAGCGGGCGTTCGGCCAGACGCTGAAGTCCTTCAACTCCATCCACGACCGGGTGGAGTTCCGCGTCCGCCGGGGCGCGCCCGATACACCCTATGCCGCGATCCTGCGCTATCACACGGGGGGCGTGGCGGGCGAAGCGAAAGGGCAGGTCCTCGTGGTGACGAAACTGCAGGACGCCGAGGCCTGCCACATGGCCTATATCGACGCGCTGGCCAATCCCGGCTCCAACGCGCTGGCGCAGCGCGCCGCCGACGCCATGGCCCCCGCTTTCGACTGCAGCCGCGACGAGCCGGAAGTGATCGGCGAACACGGCAAAAGTCCGATGTAGTGCGGGCCGGGACGCGTTTCCGGCGAGAATTTCCGCGCCGTTGCGTTCTTTTCCGCGCCTGTCCGCTGCCATTGTTATGGCGAGGTTCATCTGGGGCAGGATAAAGTCCGTTCCAGCGTGGACTTTCGTCCGATTTTCCATATTCTGCGGTGGCGCGACCATGCGTCGCCCGTTTCCGGCCTCTTCAAGCGGCAGAGATCCGAATTCCGGGGAGCTTCCATGACATCTCTCTTACGCGCCCTACTCATCGTATGCACCGCAGTCTTCATGCAGGCGTTGTTCGCATCCGCGGGCATGGCGCAGGGAGCGCTCCCCTTCGCTGATGAGAACGCCGAACTCACCTCGCGCGAATTCGAGGCGTATCTGCACAGAGAATGGCCGACGGAAGGCAATACCGCCAGGGGATGGAAGAAGAAGGGTGAGGCCGCCATGAAGGCCAACAACCCGCGGGCCGCAACCGGCTTCTTCGCCTCCTCCGCCGTGCTGGACAAGGAAGCCGCCGGCACCTGGCTGGCACTTGCCCGCGCCTATCTGGCCATCCAGCCGAAGGACGACAAGGAGAAGCGCGCCTTTTTCCGCAATGCCGCGTCCGCGGCCTATGTCGCTTTCCAGCGCGCCACCACCGCCGCCGTGAAGGCCGACGCGCTTGCAGCTCTGGCGCAGGGACACGCCGGGCGCTCGCTTTGGCGCCCCGCGCTCAACGCCTACCGGGAAAGCCTCGCGCTGCAGGAAAACGCGAAAACCAGGGAAGCCTACACCGAACTCCTCGGCGAGCACGGTTTCCGCATGCTCGACTACCGCGTGGATTCAGACACCGCGAGCCCGCGCCTGTGCGTGCAGTTCTCCGAGGATCTGGCGCATGGCCGCATCGACTTCGCCAAATTCGTCTCCGTCGATGGCGCCGACCCGGCAGGCGTGCGCGCGGAAAACAGCCAGCTCTGCGTCGAGGAACTTCTACACGGGCACCGCTACAAGGTGAAAGTCCGTGAAGGTTTGCCTTCGGCCGTCGAAGAAAATCTCCCCAAAACCGTCGAACTGACGGTCTACATCCGCGACCGCAAGCCCACCGTCCGCATGGGCAACAGCAATTATGTCCTGCCGCGCACCGGCCAGCAGGGCATTCCCGTCACGGCCATCAACACCAACGCGGTGAAAATCCAGATTTATTCGATCGGCGACCGACGTCTGATCCAGGAAGTGCTCGAAGGCAACTTCGCCCAGCAGATCGAAGGTTATGTCGCCAACAGAATCAAGAACGCCAATGGCCGACTGCTCTGGACCGGCGCCATGCCCGTCAAAGGCAAGCTCAATGAAGAGGTGACGGTCGCATTCCCCATCGACGAGCTGCTGCCCAATCTGAAGCCCGGCCTCTATGTCATGACCGGGCAGCCGGACGACGGCAAGGAGAAGGCCGCCGATGACGACGGCAACGGCTTCAACGCCGACGACTACAACACGCGCGCAACGCAATGGTTCGTGGTCTCCGATCTCGGTCTGACGGTGATGAACGGCGCCGACGGCGTGCATGTCTTCCTGCGCTCGCTGGCCGACGCGGCGCCGAAGTCCGATGTCGAGGTGCGCCTGATCGCCCGCAACAACGAGGTGCTGGGCACGGCGCGGACATCGGGTGATGGCTATGTCCACTTCGATGGCGGGCTTACGCGCGGCCAGGGCGGCTTGGCGCCGGTCATGGTGGTGGCGCGCGACGGGAACGGCGATTACGGCTTCCTCGACATTTCGAAAGCCGCGTTCGACCTCGCAGACCGCGGCGTCGGCGGCCGCCAGTCGCCGGGGCCGCTGGACGCGCAGGTCTTCGCCGAGCGCGGCGTCTACCGCCCGGGCGAGAACGTGTATGTGACCGCCCTCCTGCGCGACGCCGCCGGCAAGGCCGCACATGGCGTGCCGCTGACGCTGAAGGTTCTGCGCCCCGACGGCGTCGAGCACTACCGCTCGCTTCTCAAGGATGAGGGCGACGGCGGGCGCAGCCTGACCCTGCCCATCCCACAGACGGCGATGACCGGTACATGGCGCGTTAACGCCTATGCCGACCCGAAGGGCCCGGTCATCGGCGAAACCGCGTTCCTTATCGAGGATTACACACCAGAGCGCCTGGAAATGACGCTCACCCCGGCCAAGCCGGTCATCGCCGCCGGCGCACCGGCCGCGGTCAAAGTGGAGGGGCGCTATCTTTACGGCGCCCCGGCCGCGCATCTCGTGCTGGAGGGGGAAATCAACGTCCGGCCGCGCACGAAAGGCCTCGATGGCTTCAAGGGCTATGAGTTCGGTCTGGAGGACGAGAAATTCGCGCCGCAGCGCAAACCGCTCGAAAACCTGCCTTCGACGGACGCCAATGGCGTGGCCGAGATCGAGGCGTCGCTGCCCGAGCTCGCGCAGGCCTCGAAACAGCTCGAAGCCGAACTCGTCGTGCGTATGCGGGAACCGAGCGGACGCGTCCTGGCCCGCACCGCCCGCTTTGACGTGCGCCCCGCCAAGCCGTTCATCGGCTTGAAGCCCGCCTTCAAGGGCGGCCATACGGAGGAAGGCGCCCCCGCCGCCTTCGACATCGTCGTCCTCGACCGTGACGGCAAACCTGCGGCCATGAAGGGCCTTATCTGGGAAATGTCGCGGCTGGAAACGCGCTATCAGTGGTACAACCGCGACGGCCGATGGGAGTACGAGTACACCGTCTTCCCGCGCAAGATTGCCGACGGCACAATCGACGTCGGCGCGGATAGCCCTGCGCGCGTCAGCGTGCCCGTGAAATATGGCCGTTACCGCCTGGAAGTGACGGCGCCGGGCATGCAGGCGCTGCCCGCGTCCTCCAGCTTCTATGCGGGCTGGTATGTCTCCGAAGCCGCCGACACGCCCGACATTCTCGACGTCGCGCTGGACAAGCCGTCCTACAAGCCCGGCGACGAGGTGAAAGTCCAGATCCAGCCGCGCATGGCGGGCAAGGCTATCGTTTCGATCGTTAGCGACAAGCTGCTGGCGATGCAGATGCTCGACGTTCCGGCGGCGGGGACCTCCGTGTCTTTCAAGGCCGGCGAGGACTGGGGACCGGGCGCCTATGTGCTCGCAGAACTCTACCGGCCGATGGATACGGAAGCCAAGCGTATGCCAAGCCGCGCCATCGGCGTGAAATGGCTCGGTTATGACGCCGGCCCCCGCACCCTCGGCGTCTCGCTCGGTCTGCCGGAGAAGGCGCGCCCGAACACGCGCCTCGCCATCCCCGTGACCCTCACCGGCCTGTCGTCGGGCGAGAAAGCGCGAGTGACGGTCGCCGCTGTCGATGTCGGCATTCTCAACCTCACCGGCTACCGCCCGCCGCGGCCCGACAAATATTTCTACGGGCAGCGCCGCCTCGGCACCGAGATCCGCGACCTTTACGGCAAGCTCATTGACGGCATGCAGGGCGTGCGCGGCACCATCCGCTCTGGCGGCGACGGCGGCATGGCGATGGCCGGACGGCCGCTGAACGCCGAGCCGGTCGCGTTCTATTCCGGCATCGTCGAGGTGGATGATAACGGCAGGGCCGAGGTGGCGTTCGACCTCCCCGCCTTCGACGGCACGCTGCGCGTCATGGCGGCAGCGTGGAGCGGGGCCAAGCTCGGCAGCGGCGTGAAAGACATCGTCATCCGCGACCCCGTCGTCGTGCAGGGGACGCCGCCGAAATTCCTGATCATCGGCGACAAGTCGGAGCTTCACCTCAGCGTGGCGAATGTCGAAGGCTCGGCCGGTCAGTACGAGCTGACGGCGCAGACGGATGGCGGCGTGACGCTCCCCGGCGACGCGGCCAAGCAGGGCTTCCACCTTGCGGCCGCGGAGCGCAAGAGCCTGACCCTGCCCCTTACCGCCGCCGAACTGGGCGACGCCTCCGTGAAGCTCGCGCTGACCGGTCCCGACGGTCTGGCGATCGAACGCTCTTACAAATTCACCATCGACCCCGCCGCGCCGGACGTCAGCCGCCGCTCCATCGCGACGCTCGATGCGCACACTGGCTCGCTGAAGCTGACCTCCGACCTCATCGCCGACCTAATCCCCGGGACCGAAAAGGTCACGCTCAGCGCGGGCGCCGACGCCACGCTCGACGTGCCGGGGCTGCTCCTGTCGCTGGACCGCTACCCATTTGGCTGCGCGGAACAGACGACGAGCCGCGCATTGCCGCTCCTCTATCTCAACGAGGTGGCGGACGCGACCGGCCTTGCGGGCGACAAGGGCTCCAAGGGCCGCGTTCAGAAAGCCATTGAGCGGCTGGCATTGATGCAGGACTCCAGCGGTTCGTTCGGCATGTGGGGGAGCGGCGGCCACTACGATTTGTGGCTGACCGCCTACGTCACGGACTTCCTCGTCCGCGCGCAGGAGAAGGGCTACAAGGTGCGCTCGCGCGTCATGGAGACCGCGCTCGACCGCCTCAAGAACGCCTCGGCGACTGTCGAGGACTTCCGCAGCGGCGGCGAAGCGCTCGCCTACGCCTTGTACGTGCTGGCGCGGGCGGGACGCGGCGTTGCGGGCGATCTGCGCTACTACGCGGACGAAAAGCTGGACAACTTCGCCACGCCCCTGGCGCAATCCCAGCTCGGTGCCGCGCTGGCGATGTCCGGCGATAAGGAACGCGCGGAGCGGGCGTTCGCCACGGCGATTGCGCGCATCAAACCGAACCGGGACGTCGTCGCCGCGTCGCTCAGGCTCGATTTCGGCACCTCCCTGCGTGACAGCGCCGCGACGCTTGCCCTCGTTTCGGAAGCGAAACTGATGCCGCGGTCGGTGCCGCCGCTTCTGGCCGATGTCTCCCGCCGCCGCGCCGCGCGCAGCTACACCAGCACGCAGGAGGATGCATGGCTGCTGCTGGCGGCGAAATCGCTCATGGACGAGTCGCGCGAACCGCTGGATGTGAACGGTAAGACCGAGCACGGCGCCATTCGCCGCGTTCTCAAGGCCGCCGATCTGGCGCAGGGCTTCACGGTGAAGAACCCAGGCGCACAGGCCATCACGGCCTCGGTGCTCGTCAACGGCGATTCAGCGACGCCGGAACCGGCCTCTTCCGCCGGGTTCACCATCGAGCGCAAGACCTACGCGCCGGACGGCAAGGAGGTGAGCCTTGAGAAGGTGAAGCAGAACGACCGCGTCGTCGTGGTGCTGACCGTGAAGGAAGTAGAGCCGAAGCTTGGCCACATCGTCGTCGAGGACCGCCTGCCCGCGGGCTTCGAGATCGAGAATCCGAAGCTGATCAAGGGTACCGACATCAAGGCCTTCTCCTGGCTGGACACCAAGGAAACGCCCGTCTACACGGCATTCCGCGACGACCGCTTCACGGCGTCCTACTCAGAAACCGACGCCAATCACCGGCAGCCCGCTACCTATGTAATGGCCTATGTCATGCGGGCGGCGGCACCGGGCAGCTATACCCATCCGGGCGCCTATGTCGAAGATATGTACCGGCCGGAACGCTTCGCGCGCACGGCGCCGGGAAAGGTGGAAATCTCGCGGTAGGATTTGAACCCCACGCGGCGCTGCCGCGACTGAAACTCTGGCATCCGGTCTCACCCCTTGATATAGGCCGGTATGCCGTCCGTTCCCCCACCCGGGGGGCGGCCCCTCTTCCTCACGGGGGAGGGGGGCCGTTCTCCTCCGCGAATATGCAGGCCGCATGGCAGTATGGATTATGGTTCGATGCGTATCGGGCGCGTGACAGCGAACATCCGCGAGATCCTGAGCGCAGCGCCCCGGCGGCGCTGGTTCGCGCGTGTCGCAGCGGCCTCGCTGGCCGTCATCCTCGCCGTCCCCGGCACCTATTACGGCGCCATCGCCTGGCTCGGGCCGCCGCCCTTCGATGCCGTGGGCGAAACCTCCCGGCTCGTCACCGCGCGCGACGGCCGCCTCCTGCGCCCGTTCACGACATCCGGCGGCCTGTGGCGTCTGCCCGCCCGCACGGACGAGGTGGACCCCCGCTATTTCGCACTGCTCTTCGCCTATGAGGATAAGCGCTTCTACCGCCATGGCGGCGTCGACGGCCGCGCATTCGCCCGCGCCATCTGGCAGCTCATCAGCAATGGCCACGCCATCTCAGGCGCCTCGACGCTGACGATGCAGGCTGCGCGCCTGCTCGATGAGCGCCCGACACGCTCCTATATCGCCAAGGTCGGGCAGGTCTTCCGCGCCTGGCAGCTGGAAACGATGCTGTCGAAGCGCCAAATCCTGGAGCTGTATCTGCGTCTGGCGCCTTTCGGCGGCAATATCGAGGGTGTGCGCGCCGCCTCGCTCGCCTATTTCGGCAAGGAGCCGAAACGGCTCAGCATCGCCGAAGCCGCACTCCTGGTGGCGCTGCCGCAATCGCCGGAACAACGCCGCCCGGACCGGAACGACCGCGCCGCCCGCACAGCTCGTAACCGCGTCATCGACCGGGCGGCATCGGCTGGCGTCATCAGCCGCGCCGAAGCGAATTTCGCCAAACGGCAGCCTGTGCCCAAGGACCGCCACCCCTTCCCCGTGCTCGCCGCCCATCTGGCCGAGCGGCAAGCCCGCGCCGCAAAGGGAGGCGAGGTGCGCCTGACGATCGACGCCCGGCTTCAGGCGGGCGCGGAAGCGCTTGCCGCGCGCCACGCGGCTCAGGCCGGACCGAAGCTCTCGGCGGCCGCCATGGTTATGGACCATCGAACCGGCGAGGTGCTGGCCGATGTCGGATCGGCTGGCTATTTCGACAGCGACCGCAACGGCCCCATCGACATGACGCTGGCGGTGCGCTCGCCGGGCTCGGCGCTGAAACCCTTCATTTACGGCCTTGCGTTCGAGGCGGGGCTTGCCCATCCGGAAACGCTCATCGAAGACCGCCCCTGGCGGATAGGCCGCTACGCGCCGCAGAATTTCGACAATGCCTTTAATGGCACCGTAACGGTACGGGAGGCGCTGCAACGCTCGCTGAACATTCCGGCGGTGAAGATGCTGGCGGGGATCAGTCCGGCGCGGCTTTCGGCGCGTTTCCGGCAGGCTGTGCCGGCTGTCGAGGTGCCGCGCAATCTGGCGGTGGCGCTGGGCGGCGTCGCCTGGAACCGCAGCGGCGAACCGGAAAGCGAATTGAAGCTCGGCATGCGCGAACTGCGCGTCACCCGCGGCGGCTTCAACCGCGAATCGAACGGTGTGATGCTGGACCTGCTCTGGCGGACGCCGACGCGGGACAGCAAAAACCTTTCGATGTGGGACTACGGCGGTCGCGGCGGGCAGCCGCCCTGGCTGGACGAGGCGAAGATGACGGAGCTTGGCTTCGAGGCGCCGGACATGAAGACCTACGCGGACCTGCGCCGCCGCCGGGGCCCCAGCCGCGAGGTATTGCTGGTGCTGGAACTGGACGGTCCCGCCCG
>JBNKDX010000048.1:0-10400 GCA_050288485.1 Rhodomicrobiaceae bacterium
AAGACCGAACTGGCAAAGTCGCTCGCCGAGTTCCTGTTCAACGATCCTAACAGTATGATCCGCATCGACATGAGCGAGTTTATGGAACAGCACTCCGTCGCCCGGCTGATCGGCGCGCCTCCCGGCTATGTCGGCTATGAGGAGGGCGGCGCGCTCACGGAGGCGGTGCGGCGGCGCCCCTACCAGGTCGTCCTTTTCGACGAGATCGAGAAGGCGCATGCCGATGTCTTCAACGTCCTGCTGCAGGTGCTCGACGACGGCCGCCTCACCGACGGTCAGGGCCGCACCGTCGATTTCCGCAACACGCTGATCATCATGACGTCGAATCTTGGCGCCGAATATCTGGTGGAGCAGGCCGCGGAGAAGGAAGACCCGCACATCGTCCGCGCGCGGGTCATGACCATCGTGCGCCAGCATTTCCGGCCCGAATTCCTCAACCGCGTGGACGAAATTCTCGTCTTCCACCGCCTGAAACGCGAGCAGATGACGGCGATCGTCGATATCCAGATCGCGCGGCTGCAGAAGCTGCTCGACGAGCGGAACATCAAGCTGGCGCTGGACGACAGGGCGCGCGAATGGCTGGCGACGGAAGGGTACGACCCGGCTTACGGTGCGCGGCCCCTGAAGCGGGTCATTCAGAAGAACGTGCAGGACCCGCTGTCCGAGATGGTGCTGGAAGGCAAGATCAAGGACGGGGATACGGTCCACGTTTCCGCGAACGAGACGGCGCTGAGGATCAACGGCGAGGATGTGCGGCGGGCTGCTTGAGGGATAGGGCAACAACAGAGCTGCCGGCCTGATAAGAATTTCAGCGACGAGCTGAACACGCTGAAACTGCGTTTCCTTGTAATATAAGAAACGCCGTCAACAGTGTTGGCGGCGTTTCCCTGGTCCTATTGCAGATGACGCAAAAACTGCAGGATTTCCTGCAATTCATTGTGCGTCCAGTAAGCGGCGATTATAGTCACAATGAGACTAAGACCACCTAGAAGTGCCGTTACGTCATATTTCATATGAATTCCTCAAAAATTCACAACGCGGCATCTGTCAAGGAGTCCAGGAACTGCGAACTGTCGAGGTAACCCCCAGATACCGCGCCTGAATTATACTGGAACAATGCCACACTCTGCAATTCCGCTGGCAAGCCGGAGTACCACCAGATTGGCAAGACGCCGTCTTCAAGATTGCAATGAGGACTTCGAATCTGACGTAGGAAGACTTTTTAACGCCTTGATCTGGATGAGAAAAACTTGGTTGGAGCTGAGTCGAAATATTGGCGTCGCGGTCAACATGAATCTGTAGTTCAATGTCTCTTTTTACTTGGTTGCTAAATAATTTTACTACAACTTAAGGTGATGATTGTTAAATGGTTTGACAAGTATATGAAATATAATAGGTATTTATGCATACGGAAAAGAACAGGGGGTGCTCTGAAAACCTTGGCTGCGACACTTACGCAACAATCGAATCCCTGATCTTGCACTGTGTCGCTCTTGTTGGATAAACTCAAAATGCGAACTGTCGATGTAATCCTCAGATTGCATTGAGGAGAGGGGTTTTCTGCGGCTAGCAGAAAGCCCCTTTCTGCTGTCCGCCGCTCAGGCAAACTCCATGATCACCGCATCCACCGCCAGGCTATCCCCCGGCTTCGCCTTCACCGCCTTCACCGTCGCGTCGCGTTCGGCGCGCAGGATGTTCTCCATCTTCATCGCCTCTACGACGCATAAGGGATCGCCCGCCTTCACCTCCTGGCCCTCGGTGACCGCAATCGAGCGCACCAGCCCCGGCATCGGGCAGCGCAGCGTCTTCGACGTGTCCGCCACCTTCTTCTCCGGCATCAACGCCGCCAGCTCCGCCTCGCGCTCCGTGTAGACGTGGACCGGCACCACGATGCCCGAATGGGTGAGTTCGACACCGTTCGCGATGGCGCGCACCTGCACCACCAGGGGCTGGCCGTCCACTGTGCCCCGCCACACCGGCTCGCCCGGCCACCAGCGCGACTCGACCGCCATCTTGCGCCGCACGCCGCCATTTTCGCCGAGGAGCGCGATGCTCACCGGCTCGCTCAACCCCCCGCTCACCCGCAGCCGCAGGTCCCGCCCGCCAAGGCTCACCGCGCGCAGGTCGGAGAAGCACACGACCTCGCCGGGCATCTGCCCCGAGATTTTCCGGCGGCGCATGTTGCCGAGGTGGTCGATGGCCGCGGCCACGCACGCCAGCCGGTCGCATTCGGCAACGTCGGGTACGCGCGGGCTGAAGCCGGCGGGGTACTCCTCGGCAATGAACCCGGTGGAAAGCTCGCCCTCCTGCCAGCGCGGGTGCTGCATGATCGCTGCGAGGAACGGGATGTTGTGGCGGATGCCGTCGATGTAGAAGGCGTCGAGCGCCGCGCTCATGCCTGCGATCGCCTCGAAGCGCGTCGGCGCGTGGGTGACAAGCTTGGCGATCATCGGGTCGTAATAGAGCGAGATTTCGCCGCCTTCATAGACACCGGTGTCGTTGCGCACTGCAGCCGGCCCGGCCAGTCCTTCCGTGGGCGGCCGGTAACGCACCAGCCGTCCGATAGAGGGCAGGAAATTGCGGTAAGGATCTTCTGCGTAAACGCGGGCTTCGACGGCCCAGCCGTTGATGACCAGATCGCTCTGCTGAAATCCGATCTTCTCGCCCGCGGCGACGCGGATCATCTGCTCCACCAGATCGAGCCCGGTGATCATCTCCGTGACCGGGTGTTCGACCTGAAGCCGCGTGTTCATTTCCAGGAAGTAGAAATTGCGGTGCTGATCGACGATGAACTCCACCGTCCCGGCGCTTTCATAGTTCACGGCCTTGGCCAGCGCCACGGCCTGCGCGCCCATCGCCGCGCGCGTCGCCTCGTCGAGGAACGGGCTGGGCGCTTCCTCGATCACCTTCTGATTGCGGCGCTGGATGGAGCATTCACGCTCGAACAGATGCACGACATTGCCGTGTTTGTCGCCGAGCACCTGGATTTCGATATGGCGCGGATTCTCCACGAATTTCTCGATGAACACGCGGTCGTCGCCGAAAGACGACTTTGCCTCGGATTTCGCCAGCGCGAAGCCCTCCGCCACCTCGTCCGCTGAACGCGCGATGCGCATGCCCTTGCCGCCGCCACCCGCCGATGCCTTGATCATCACCGGATAGCCGATCTCGCCCGCGATCTTCACCGCCTCGGCCGCATCCGCGATCACGCCGAGATAGCCGGGCACGGTCGAGACCTTGGCGCTGGCGGCGAATTTCTTCGACTCGATCTTATCGCCCATCGCCCGGATGGCTTCCACGTTCGGGCCGATGAACACGATATCTGCCGCCGCGAGCGCCTCGGCGAAGGCCGCGTTTTCCGACAGAAAGCCATAGCCCGGATGGATCGCCTCGGCTCCCGTGGCTTTGGCCGCCTCGATCACCTTGTCCATGACCAGATAGGACTGCGCAGCGGGGGCCGCACCGACATTCACGGCCTCGTCCGCCATTTCCTTGTGCAGCGCATCGTTGTCCGCGTCCGAATAGATCGCAACCGTCTGGATACCCATCCTGCGCGCCGTCTTGATGACCCGGCAGGCGATCTCGCCGCGATTGGCGATCAGGATTTTCTTGAACACGGGGCGAAGGGCTCCCTTGGAAGTTCTTGTTGGCAATCAACGTTTACCGTGAGTTGCGCGCGTCGTCACCCATCACCGCGACATTGCAACAGCCGAAGTGCGGAAAAAGCGGTGCACAGGCTTGTAGGCGGCGTGCGGGCGCGATTCAACCCGCCGTTCGTCTATGGGAGGTGCGCCACGCGGAAAAGAAGAACACAAGAGTGGAAATCACTTGCATCAAAGCGTCGGAAGCGTGCGCGGACGCCGTCCCAGCGGGAAGGCGGCGTCGATACGCGCGATTTCCTCCTCGCTCAACTCCAGATCGCCAGCAGCAGCGTTCTCGGCGATATGCGCGGGCGCCGCAGCCTTGGGAATCGCGAATACGGACGGCCGCCGGGTGAGAAACGCCAGCGCGACCGCCCGCGGGGAAGCGCCGCGCGCGCCGGCGATGTCGAGCAACTCGCGCCCGCCCGCACTGTCCGCCGCAGGGAACTGGTGCTGACCGAACGGACTGTAGGCGACCACCGCCACACCCGCGTTTTCGCACCACGGGGTCACCGCGTGCTCGATGGCGCGTTCCTGCAGGTGATAAAGCACCTGATTGCATGCGGGCAGCGCGCCGGTCGTCTGCCGCAGCTCCTCCAGGTCGCCCTCGTCGAAATTGCTCACGCCCCAGGACAGGATCTTTCCCGCCTCCTTCAGCCGCTCGAACGCCTCGGCGGTCTCGTCCAGACGGTATTTCCCGCGCCAATGCAGAAGATAGCAGTCCAGACGGTCCGTTCCCAACCGCTTGAGCGAGCCCTCGCAGGCGGCAATCGCGCCCTTCAGACTGGAATTCGCAGGCAGCACCTTGGATACGAGGAAGACCTCGTCCCGGCGGCCGTCGATCGCCTCGCCCACGATGTCCTCCGCCGCGCCCATGCCGTACATTTCGGCGGTGTCGATATGCGTCATACCCAGATCGAGGCCGCCGCGGAGCGCGCTCACAGCGGATGCGCGGCGCCCCCTTTCGATGAACCATGTGCCTTGGCCAATGATGGGCACAAATGAGCCGGCGCCGCCGAACGGTCGCTGTTTCATGAGCAGTCCTCGAGTTGTGATGCGGCGCGGTGGGAAAGAAGTCCACGTCCGGTGTTTTTCGCCACTTGTATTGTACACAGAGCCTTCGAGATAAGAAGCGGAAAAGGCTGTTGCGGCGGCGCCGTTTCTCCGCTACCGGGCCGCCGTGGCGCTCGGGGGCGCGGCAACACGGCCGTTCCGATAGCGGAGGAAATGGTGTAACATAGGCCGACAATTGAGAACAGGCCGGAGGACACCTTTGCGTAAGCCTGCTACGACCTCAGCCATCCAGCGTTGCGAATGCCGACACCGGCAGACCCAGGGAGTTATGAAATGAACGCAGAGATCGAAGCACTCAAGGCAGACATCGCAAAAGAATACACCGCGCTAGGCCAGCATCCCGTTTTCAGCGCCCTGAATACCATCGACGACCTGCGTGTATTCATGGAAATGCACGTCTTCGCCGTCTGGGATTTCATGTCGCTGGCCAAGCGGCTTCAGCGCGAATTCACGACGCTCACCCTGCCCTGGACGCCGCCCGCGAATGTCGTCGCCGCACGCCTCATCAACGATATCCTGCTTGGCGAGGAGACCGACGACGCGCCGGGGGGCAAGCATATGAGCCACTACGACCTCTATGTCGCCTCCATGCGCGAGGTCGGCGCGAGCACGGCCAAGGTCGAGGCGTTCATCGAGTTGGTGCGCCGGGGCGAGACGGTCGAAAACGCGCTGACGAAGGTTGACGCTGATCCCGTGGTCGCGCGCTTCGTGACCGCGACCATCAACACGGCCCTTAACCGCCCCACGCACGAAGTGCTGGGCAGCTTTTTCTACAGCCGCGAAAACGTCATTCCAACGATGTTCACTGGGCTGCTCAAGCAGTGGGGACTGGACAGGGAGCGCGCGCCGGTCTTCGTGTTCTATCTCGAACGCCATATCCAGCTTGACAGCGAGCGGCACGGTCCGGCCGCGAAGACCATCATCGAGGAGCTTTTCGGGCAGGACGAAACGAAGCTGAAGGAGTTGCATGTCGCCGCGCTGGCCGCAGTGCGCGAACGCCGCATCTTTTGGGACGGCGTGCTGATGCGGCTGCAGCAGCGGACGTAAGGGCTAGGCGCGCGTGAGTATGAATACGGCGGGGGGGCCGCAAGCACGACGCTGGCTCCCCCTCTTTTTCGTTGCGCCAATTCCTCGCTCCTGCCAGCCGCAGTCCCGAGAGGCTCACGCCCGCCCGTACCGCGGCCCCGTGCTGCATCCCGTGGGGAGGCGCCACCACCAGCCGGTATCACGCCGTCAGTTTGCGCCGCACCGCCTCGAACTGCTCCAGCGAGCGGTAGCGAATGATAATCTCACCTGCTTCTCCCGAACCCGGATAGATCTCCACAGCTAGACCCGTGGCGTCGGACATCTCACGCTCGGCCGCGCGGGTATCGGCATCCTTTTTCAAGACCATAGGCGCGGCCCGCGGCGTGGAGCTCTCGTTGTTCTTCTTCGCTGAGAACAACGCTTCGACCTCGCGCACGTTCATGCCCTCGGCGACGACTTTCTTGGCCAGCGCCTCGCAATCCTCGCGGCCGATGAGCGACCGTGCGTGCCCCGCGCTCAACTCGCCGGAACGCACCATGTTCTGCACGGACTCCGGCAGCTTCAAGAGGCGCATCGTGTTGGCCAGGTGACTGCGGCTCTTGCCGATGATCTGGCTCAGTTCCTCCTGTTTGTAGCCGAAGCGATCAATCAAATCGCGATATCCCGTCGCTTCTTCGATGGCGTTCAGATCGGTACGCTGTACGTTCTCGATGATCGCCAGTTCCAGCGCTTCCTGATCGGAAAGCGCCCGGACGATCGCCGGGATCAGGTGTTGCGACGCCCGCTGCGCCGCCCGCCACCGCCGTTCTCCGGCAACGATCTCGTATTTCTGGCCGTTGGTTCCGACCGGCCGGACAATGATGGGCTGAACGAGCCCCTTTTCGCGGATGGATGCGGCAAGTTCCTCCAGTTCCGCCTCGGCAAAGCTCTTTCGCGGATTGAACGGGCTCGGACTGATCCGGTCCACCGGAAGCATGCGCTGCTCGCCATGGCCCGGCAGAGGCTTATTGACGCCGGTCGCCGGCACATTTTCACCGATGAGCGAAGCGAGGCCGCGCCCGAGCCGGTTCTTCTGCGCCGGAATGGGGATCGTATTCATGTCCTTTTCAACCTCTTCCAATGCCGCCGGACCTGCCGGATTTAAGCCGCTGTGGCGTTCTGCTCACGGTGAATAATCTCGGCCGCCAACTCGATATAGGCTTTGCTGCCGGGGCTCTTGTGATCGTAGAGCAGGATCGGCTTGCCGTGGGATGGCGCCTCGGCGACACGCACGTTCCGCGGAATCACCGTGGAGAAGACCTTCTCCCCGAAGAAGTGCCGCACTTCGGTGGAGACTTCGTCCGCCAGCTTGGTCCGCGAGTCATGCATGGTGAGCACCACGCCATGGATCTCCAGCGCGGGATTCAAGCTCGCCCGCACGAAGTCGATGGTCTCCTTGAGCTGCGTAATCCCCTCAAGGGCGAAGAATTCGCACTGCACCGGCACCAGGACGGAATCCGCGGCCGCCATGGCGTTCAACGTCAGAATATTCAAGGACGGCGGGCAATCGACGAGAACGTAGCGAATGCGCTCATTGGGCGGCCGGTCACGCTCGGAAGCCCGCAACGAGACGATCGCGTCGCGCAGGAAATAGGCGCGGTTCGGCGCCGCGGAAATTTCGGGTTCAAGGCCGGCGAGGTCTCGCGTGGCAGGAGCCACGAACAGCCCGGGCACCATCGCCGTTTCGACCATCGCCTGTTCGAGCGCGGCTGCGCCCGCCAGCACGTCGTAGGTGGATACATGCCGGGCATCCTCCGGCAACCCAAGGCCGGTGCTGGCGTTCCCCTGCGGGTCAAGATCGACGACAAGCGTCTTTTGCCCCGCGGCAGCCAGAGCGGTACCAAGATTGATGGCCGTCGTCGTCTTGCCGACGCCGCCCTTCTGATTGGCGACAGCCAGGACGCAAAGGTCCGGCTCTCCATAAGCATAGGTATTCACGGCGAAGATTCCCCCTGAGAGATCAAACCCCTGACCTCGATGATTCGGCCGTCACCGCTCGTGCGGCTTGGCAGGCACGTGTACTCGAAACGCCAATTTCGCCGCGCCTCATCCAGCTCCGGGCCAGCATCGCGCCCCTTGAGGAACAGCCCCCTCGTGTTCTCCGCAAAGAACCCGTGCGCCATACCGAACAAATGGCTCAAGGGCGCGAGCGCCCGGCTTGTCACGATATCGGCCACACCGGCCTGCCCCCCGCGGGCAATATCCTCTATGCGGCCCTCATGCACGACGGCGGGTGCCCCTGTCCGCCGCACCACCTCGCTTAAGAAAGCGCATTTGCGACTGTTCGACTCGATGAGATGCACAACGTGATTCTCCTGATTCGCGAGCAGAATGGCAATCACGAGCCCAGGAAATCCTCCGCCGCTTCCGAGGTCAATCCAGGATTTTGACGTAGGTGCAAGCCCTGAGAGCTGCGCGCTATCCGCGAAATGGCGATGCCAGAGGTCCCCAAATGTAGACGGGGCCACGAGATTGACTGCGCGCTGCCACGTCTGCAACAGTGCGGCGTAAAGCTCGAGTTTTTCCACAACTTCACGTGAAACTCCGAACGCGGTGGAAAACTCGGCGGGGCCGCCGATGTGTGTCAGGCGTTCCGAGACGGCGGCGCGGCGTGGAGTCTTGCTCATATCAGGCCGTCGCGCTCAGACGCCGGGGCGCCTTCTTCAGGTGGGTAAGGATCAGCATGAGCGCTGCGGGCGTGACGCCGTCGATGCGCCCGGCCTGGGCCAGCGTCGCCGGACGGGCGCGCTCCAGCTTCTGACGCGCCTCGGCGGACAGGCCGGAAATAGCGCCGTAGTCGATATCCGGCGGAATGGCGACCGCCTCGTCCCGGCGGTAGGCTTCGACGTCCGCCGCCTGACGCTGCAGATAGATGTCGTAGGTGGCGTCGATTTCGAGCTGAGCGGCGATCGCGGCTGCGATCCGATCGAGTTCCGGCCAGATCGCGGCAAGACGGCGAATGCTCATGTCCGGAAAGGCAAGGATTTCGAAGGCCGAGCGGCGGCGGCCATCGCGATTGAGGCTGAGCCCCCGCGCGTTGCCTTCGTCCGGCGTGATCGTGAGCGAGGAGAGGAGTTCCCGCCCCGCGGTCAGCGCCGCCCGTTTGCCGGTGAAGATGGCTGACCTTTCCGAACCCACGCACCCCGCTTCCACGCCGCGAGGCGTCAGTCGCGTGTCGGCATTGTCCGCACGCAGATGCAGCCGGTACTCCGCCCGCGACGTGAACATGCGGTAGGGCTCGGACACGCCGCACGTCACCAGGTCATCGATCATGACGCCAGTGTAGCTCTCGGTCCGCGACAGGACGAAACTGCGTCCGCCTCCCCCCGCCGCGAGCGCCGCGTTCAGACCGGCGACGAGGCCCTGAGCGGCAGCCTCCTCATAACCCGTCGTGCCGTTGATCTGCCCAGCCAGAAACAGCCCGCGAAGCCGTTTCGCTTCCAGCGTCGGTTCGAGTTCCCGCGGGTCCACATAGTCGTATTCAATGGCGTAGCCGCAGCGGATGACGCGCGCGGCCTCAAGACCGGGGATCGTACGCAGGAATGCGTGTTGCACGTCCTCGGGAAGCGAGGTCGAGATCCCGTTCGGATAGACAGTGAAATCGTCAAGCCCCTCAGGCTCCAGGAAGATCTGATGGCTGTCCCGCTCCGCGAAACGCACCACCTTGTCCTCGATCGACGGGCAATAGCGCGGTCCGACGCCCTGGATCTGCCCCGAATACAAGGGTGCGCGACCGAGATTGTCGCGGATGACGCGATGCGTTTCCCCGGTCGTGTGTGTGATATGGCAGACGGTCTGCCGCGTCGTAATACCATCCGTCAGGAAAGAAAACGGCACGGGCGGATAGTCCCCGGCCTGGGCGGCAAGCGCATCGTAGCGGATCGTGCGGCCATCGAGACGCGCGGGCGTCCCTGTCTTCAGGCGCGCCATGCGCAGGCCGAGGGCATACAGCCGGTCCGCGAGGCCTATGGCTGGCGCTTCGCCGATGCGGCCCGCAGGAATACGCGTTTCGCCGAGGTGGATGAGACCTTTCAGAAACGTGCCCGTAGCGATCACCACCGCTCCCGCCAGGTACTCATTTCCTGCGGCGGTGACGATCCCGGCGGCTCTGCCGTTCCGGACCAGCAGATCCTCGACCGGCTCGGCGATCGCATCCAGTCCCCTGGTCCCGGCGATGGCCGCCCGCATGTGCAGACGGTACAGTTTGCGGTCCGCCTGCGCGCGCGGGCCCTGCACGGCCGGTCCCTTGGAGCGGTTCAACACGCGGAACTGGATACCCGCCGAATCCGTAACACGCCCCATCAGCCCGTCGAGCGCATCGATCTCGCGCACGAGGTGCCCCTTTCCCAGCCCCCCAATGGCGGGGTTGCACGACATCTCGCCAATGGTCTCCAGCCGATGGGTGACGAGAGCCGTACGCGCGCCCATGCGCGCCGCCGCCGCCGCGGCCTCGCATCCGGCGTGGCCGCCGCCAACGACAATGACATCATAGGCCATGGTGCTCATGCGCCCGGCTCCAATCCCCTGTCTTTCGGAAAGCCGGCGCACATTACCGCACCGGACAGCGGCCGTCAAAACCCGAGCTGCCGGAAGATGAAGCGCCTGCACGACACGGCGCCC
>JBNKDX010000049.1:0-10333 GCA_050288485.1 Rhodomicrobiaceae bacterium
GCTCGGGAAGCGCGCTCGGCGCTTCTCGCCGGGAGTTGATATGATCGCTGCGGTCCAGCCCAAGATCGTCGGCTCCGTCGCCGACTACATCAAGACCCTGAGGGCGCCGGCGTTCCTGCTGGGGCTCCATGGCGCGCCGGTGACGCCCTGGTATCTCGGCCAGCCTGATCCGACGGCCAAGCTGCTGCCTACCCTCTATCGCGGCAGCATCAATCCGGAGCTGGAACGTGAAATGCTGCGTGAGTTCCGCATGCTCGCCGCCGAGTTCATCCCGCCGAAGGGGGTCCTCGACCGCGAATGGCTGGTCCTGGCGCACCAGAACGGCCTGCCGACACGCATCGTCGAATGGCAGGCGAACTCGCTCGCGGCGCTGTTCCTGGCGGTGGAGAGCATGGACACGGCCCAGCACGGCAGGGTATGGATTTTCAACCCCTGGGCATTCAACGACGCGGCCTCGGGGCTGCCCTATGTGCCGATGATCGACGAGCCCTTCATCGACAAATATATCCTGAAGCTTTCCGAGCCGGATACCAAACCGCTGCCGGATGCCGACCCGCCGATGGCCTTCCGCCCCTACAGGAACCTGCGCACCTACAATCTGCAAAACACCTTCTTCACCATTCATGGCAATGATCGGGAACCGCTGGAAGCGATGCGGTTCATCACGAGGAAAAACGCGGTCTTCCTGACCTACGTCCTGATAGACGGAGCGCAGAAAAAGGCGATCATGAAAGACCTCTGCAGCATCGGCGTCACCCGCGCGGCGCTCTTTCCCGGCGCGGCCTCGGTCGCCAAGACGCTCGCCTACCGCTTTTCCAAGGATTACATATCAACGGACATCAAGACGTGACCTCATGGACGACACTGCCGCCGCCAGCCTGAAGCGCCATCTCGCCGAACACGGCGCCATGAGCACCGGCGAATATATGAACTGGTGCCTGACCGGCCGTGAAAGCGCCTATTACCGGGAGGGGAGCCCCCTGGGCGCGCACGGCGATTTCATCACCGCGCCGGAGGTGAGCCAGATTTTCGGCGAACTGGTCGCGATGTGGGCGGCGACGGAGTGGCAGGCGATGGGCAAGCCCGCCTCGCTTGTGCTCGTCGAATTGGGGCCGGGGCGCGGCACGCTGATGCAGGACGCGATCCGCGCTGCGCGCAACGTGCCGGGGTTCCTGGACGCGGCCTATATTCATCTGGTGGAGAGTTCGGCATCGTTGCGCGAAAGCCAGAAGGAGGCGCTGTCGCCGCTCTGCAAGCCGCACTGGCACGATGACATCAGCACGGTGCCGGAGGCTCCGGCGATCGTGATCGCGAACGAGTTCTTTGACGCCATGCCCGTCGAGCAGCACGTCTTTACCGGTGGCGCGTGGCGCCAGCGCGTCGTTACCCTGAACGGCAGCGGCGAGCCGGTCTTCGGGGTAGGCGCTCCCGCGTCTCCCCCGGCCGCATTGCTGCCCGCGGTGGCGCCCCGCGAGGGCGACATCCTGGAGACGCGGCCGCTGCTCGAACCGATGATGATCGAGTTCGGCCGCCGGGCGATCCTCGATCCGTTCGCCATGTTGATCGCGGACTACGGCTATGAGCGCCCGGACTACGGCGACACGTTCCAGGCGGTGCGCAATCACGCCTTCGCCAATCCGCTGGAGGCTCCCGGCGAGACGGATCTGTCCGCGCACGTCAACTTCGCCGAGCTGCGCCTTGCCGCCGAGGATGCCGGGATGGCGGCGTGGGGTCCGTTGTCGCAGGGCGAATTCCTCCTGGCGCTCGGCCTGGAGCACCGCCTGCGGCAGCTCCTGACCACCGCGCGCGAGGACCAGCGTGCGGCGCTATATCTGGGGGCACGCCGTCTCGTCGATCCCTATCAGATGGGGAGCCTGTTCAAGGTTATGGCGGTTACCGGCCTCGATCTTCCCGCGCCGCCGCCTTTCGAGCGCAACGGCCGGTGACGGCGCAGGCGATCTGTGCCATAATTGCGCGCCCGGCGTCCTGTTGCGATCGCGCTTCGCTCTCCAAGCAGCCTTTCGCTTGTTGCCCAATGAATGCCTGCTTGATTTCGTACGTTTTGGCAGAAGGCGCTTGATGATCGAGAGCGAACTCCTGAAAGTCCCCGGCATCCGGCACGGCTTTTTCACGCGCCGCGGCGGCGTTTCCAGCGGCGTGTACGCCTCGCTGAATTGCGGCCTCGGTTCGCGCGACAGCGCCGGGGATGTTCGCGAGAACCGCGCGCGCGTGATGAAACGCCTGGGCGGGGCAAGCCTCGTGAGCGCCTACCAGGTGCATTCTGACCGCGCCGTGATCGCCGACGCCCCGTGGGACAAGGCCCCGGAAGCCGACGCCATCGTGACCGCGACGCCCGGCCTCGCCATCGGCGTGCTGACCGCCGACTGCACGCCCATCCTCCTCGCCGACGGGCAGGCGAAGGTCGTGGGCGCCGCGCATGCGGGCTGGCGTGGTGCGCGGGGCGGCGTCGTCGCCGCCGTCATCGCCGCCATGGAACGTCTCGGAGCCGCCCGCGAGCGCATCCGCGCGGTCATCGGTCCAACGATATCGCAGGCGGCATACGAGGTCGGGCCGGAATTCGAAGCGGCCTTCCTCGACGACGCCCCGGAAAACCAGCGCTATTTTCGCCGCCTTCGAGACGATCGCCCCCATTTCGATCTGCCGGCTTATTGCCGCACCCGGCTGGAGGAAGCCGGCGTGGGGGCCGTCGAGGACCTGCGGCTGTGCACATACGAAGACGAATCGCTTTTCTTCAGCTTCAGGCGGGCGACGCACCGGCTTGACGCCGATTATGGACGCCAAATTTCCGCCATCCTTATTCTGTGATGTGGATAAGGGGGCTCTTCAGGGCCTAATTCCGCTTGGATACTGTTGATGCACGGTCGAACCCACGCAACGTGGCTGGACCCCGCCGATGTAGGCGGTGCAGAGTGGCGTCGTGTCGCGTACCTTTCCGGATGATGTGGAGGCGCGGGGGCCATGGAATATAAAGGAGCAACACCAGTGACGCAGGGTTTCGAGACGGCGCGCCGCCGCGCGGGACGCCTCGTTCTGCCTCTCATTGGAGGCATGATCATCATTGGCTTGGCCGGCTGCTCCGGCCAGACCGCATCTGTGGACCCTGCCACCGCAGTGGCGGCGCCGCAGGTGCAGCCCACAAAGCCTATCGCGTTTGCGCCAGTCATCGGCGCTCCTGGCAAAGTGTCGCGCAAACTGAACGAGATGCTCACGGCCGCGGCCGCTCAGAAGAGCATGCCCGTGGTTCCCTCCAAGGAGGCGGATTACACGATCCGCGGCTATCTCGTCGCAGCCGCCGATCCGAAGGGCACCAAGCTGTCCTATATCTGGGACATTACGGATAAGGGCGGTAAGCGCGCCAAGCGTTTCCAGGGCAACGAGCTGATTGAAGGCAAGAAGGGCGGCAACGCCTGGAACGCCGTCGATGACGACGCTCTGCAGCGGGTGGCGGCGAAGACCACCGATGAACTGCTGGCTTGGTTGCCCAAGGGAGATGGCGTGGCCGCGGCGGCGGGTGGCGCCACGGCCGCCTCTGCTGGAGTGGCGAAGCCGGAGAAGACGAGCCACACGGCGTCGACAGGCGCCACGGCCGCGGCAGTGAAGCCTGCCGCTATGCGGAGCAAGCCGCGAAGGGCGGCGCCGCAGGCAACCGGCTCGGTTCTGGCGGCCGCACAGGCCGGGCAATCCGTTGTTGCTGTCGTGCAGCCTGTCACGGGCGCGCCGGGCGACGGCATGACCTCTCTGACGGACGCCATGAAGCGGCATCTCCGGCAGGCGGGCATCGAACTGGTCAGCAGCACAAGGCCGAATGCCTATGTCGTGCGCGGCTCCGTCCAGATGGACAAGGCGTCTGGCGGCCAGCAGCCCATCACCATCCGCTGGATCGTGGTTGGGCCGGATGGCCGGACGATGGAGAAGGCCGTGGTTCAGCGCAACAAGGTGCCGGCGGGGTCACTTGACGGTGCCTGGGGGCAGACCGCCGATCTCGCTGCGGGGGAGGCGGCACGCAGCGTAGCCAAGCTCATCGGCAGCAAACCGACGGGTTGAGCGTGAGCGCCGGGATCCGGTCCCGACTTTTGAGCAGGTTTACTTATGGGCGGCCCGCTGCTACAAGCGGGCCGTTTGTCGTTCGTCCGGCCGGACATGTGCCGGCCTCGGTGCCAGAAGGCTTCTGCAAATGAAACTCGTATCGGGCAACAGTAACCGCCCGCTCGCCGAAGATATCGCGGCTTATCTCAACACGCCACTCACGCAGTGCATCTGCCGACGCTTCGCCGATATGGAAATCTTCGTCGAGGTGCACGAAAATGTGCGTGGACGGGATGTTTTCGTGATCCAATCGACATCTTTTCCCGCCAACGACAACCTCATGGAGCTACTTATTATCATAGATGCGCTGCGGCGCGCATCTGCGAAGCGCATTACTGCGGTTATCCCCTATTACGGCTACGCCCGCCAGGATCGCAAGGTCGGCCCGCGCACGCCGATTTCAGCCAAGCTGGTCGCCAATCTCATCGCCTATTCCGGCGCCGATCGCGTCATGACGCTCGACCTGCATGCGGGCCAGATCCAGGGCTTTTTCGATATTCCGACCGACAACCTTTTCGCCGCGCCGGTCATCGTGCGCGCAATCAAGGAGCGGTTCGACGTCGCCAATGTGACCGTCGTGTCGCCCGACGTCGGCGGCGTGGTCCGCGCCCGCAATATCGCCCAGCGCATCGACGCCCCTCTGGCCATCGTCGATAAGCGCCGCGAGCGGCCGGGCGAATCCGAGGTCATGTCCGTCATCGGCAGTGTAGCGGGGCGCGTCTGCATCCTCATCGACGATATCATCGACTCGGGCGGCACGTTGGTGAACGCCGCCGCCGCCCTGATCGAGCGCGGTGCGCTGGAGGCGCACGCCTATGGCACACACGGCGTTCTTTCGCCGGGCGCAGCGGAGCGCATCGCCGGATCGCCCCTGAAATCGCTGGTCATGACCGACTCCATTCAGCCCGCCGAAGCATCGCTGAAGGCGCCGAATATCGGCGTTCTCTCGGTGGCGCCCCTGATAGGCGAAGCGATTGCGCGCACCGCCAACGAGCAATCCGTGTCCAGTCTGTTCGATTGACGCGGGCGGGAGACGATTGCGTTTCTTATCCGTTGTGTCTATAAAGCGGCCACAGTTTTAGCGGCACCCGCAGCGTGTGGGCGTGCCCGTTGGGCCGTGTTCAGGCCCATTTTGATTCCGGAGAATGGTTAAATGGCACAAATGGTCGAGTTGAAGGCCGCTGCGAGGAACGCAACCGGCAAGGCTGCGGCAAAGATGATGCGCAAGGCGGGCAGGCTTCCCGCGATCGTCTATGGCGGCGAGGAAGGCGCGCAAAATGTGGAGGTCGAGCGCAAGCAGATCGCCGAACAGGTGCAGGCCGGGCATTTCCTGTCCACCGTTTACACGTTGGACGTCGGCGGCAAGAAGATCCGCGTCATTCCGCGCGATGTGCAGCTTGATGTCGTGCGCGATTTCCCGATCCACGTGGACTTCATGCGCGTTACCGCCACGTCGCGCGTCGACGTCGATGTTCCGGTGCATTTCATGAACGAACAGGCCTCGCCCGGCATCAAGCGCGGCGGCGTGCTCAATGTCGTGCGGCACGAAGTCGAACTGGACTGCCCGGCCGATGCCATTCCCGAGAGCATCGAGGTCGATCTGGCCGGCCTTGAAATCGGCGACGCCGTCCACATCTCCGCGGTTACGCTGCCCGCGAACGTCAAGCCCACGATCGAACGCGACTTCACCATCGCCACCATCGTCGGTTCTTCGGCCATGAAGCCGGAAGAAACGGAGGGCGGCGCCGAGGAAGCTACGCCATCGGCGTAAAGCCGCCATCTTTTCTAACGGCTCTTTAAGAGATGAGTAAGCGTGGCATGAAATTCCTGGTCGGTCTGGGTAACCCCGGCGGCGAGTACGAGCGTAACCGCCACAATGTGGGTTTCATGGCCGTGAACGCCATAGCGCGGCACTGCGGCGCCTCGGCGTGGCGGCGGCGTTTCCAGGGGCTGACGGCGGAAGTGGAAATCGGCCGCACCAAATGCCTGCTCCTCAAGCCGCAGACTTACATGAACGAGTCCGGGCGTTCCGTGGCCGAAGCTATCCGCTTCTACAAGGTCTCGCCCGCCGACGTGATCGTGTTCCACGACGAGCTGGATCTGCAACCGGGCAAGATTCGTGTGAAGACCGGCGGCGGTCACGCCGGACATAACGGCCTCAGATCGGTTTCCGCGCATATCGGCAACGACTATACGCGCCTGCGCATCGGGATCGGCCATCCGGGCAGCCGTGAAGCCGTGGTGCATTATGTGCTGCACGATTTTGCGCGCGCGGACCGCGAGTGGCTGGAGACGCTGCTGCCCGCGATCGCGCAGGCGGCGCCGCATCTTGTGGCTGGACAGGACGCGAAATTCATGAACGAAGTCGCTCGCGCAACCCGGCCGTTGGCGGAGAAGGCAGTCACTGAAGCGGCCTCCGCCCCGGCGTCCAAAACCCCAGCCGCATCCGGACCGGCGGCGCAGCCTCAGGCTGCAGGCGCTCAGGCCGCCAAAGGCGAGACATCGCTCGGCGCGAAGCTGCTGGCGTGGCTGAACCGGTCGTGACCGAATCCGAGAGATCATAACCCATGGGCTTCAAATGCGGAATCGTGGGGCTGCCGAATGTCGGCAAGTCCACGCTTTTCAATGCTCTGACGCAGTCGGCGGCGGCCGACGCCGCGAACTATCCGTTCTGCACCATCGAGCCGAATGTGGGGGACGTGCCGGTCCCGGATCCGCGCCTCGACCGCCTCGCCAACATCGCCAGATCCGGCCAGATCATCCCGACGCGGCTGACCTTCGTTGACATCGCCGGGCTGGTGAAAGGCGCCTCCAAAGGCGAGGGGCTCGGCAACCAGTTTCTCGCCAATATCCGCGAATGCGACGCCATCGCGTATGTGCTGCGCTGTTTCGACGACGACGACGTGACGCATGTCGAAGGCCGCGTCGATCCGATGTCCGACGCCGAGACGGTGGAGACGGAGTTGATGCTCGCCGATCTGGAAAGCCTGGAGCGGCGGCGTCCGGCCCTGGAGAAGAAGGCGAAAGGTGCGGACAAGGAGGCGAAGGCCACTCTGGCGCTGGTCGATGCCGCACTCGCCGTCCTGGCCGAGGGCAAGCCGGCGCGCCTGACCGTAGTGCCGCCCGAAGAGCGCTCGCGCTTCCGCCAGTTGCAGCTGCTGACCGCCAAGCCGGTGCTCTATGTGTGCAACGTGGACGAGGCGTCGGCGGCCGAGGGCAATGTCTATTCGCGCAGCGTCGAGGCCAAGGCGGCGAAGGAAGGCGCCGGGATCGTCGTCATCTCCGCCAAGATCGAGGCAGAACTGGCCCATCTGGCCGAGGACGAGCGGGCGGCCTATCTCGACAGTCTTGGCCTGATCGAGCCGGGCCTCCACCGCCTGATCCGCGCGGGTTACAGCCTCCTGGGGTTGATCACCTACTTTACGGTCGGTCCGAAAGAAGCGCGCGCCTGGACGGTCACGACGGGCACGGCGGCGCCGCAGGCTGCGGGCGTCATCCACACCGACTTCGAGAAGGGCTTCATCCGCGCCGAGACGATTTCGTTCGACGATTTCGTCCGCTACAATGGCGAGCTGGGGGCCAAGGAAGCCGGGCGGATGCGGCTGGAAGGCAAGGATTACGTCGTCCATGACGGCGATGTGATGCATTTCCGCACGGCGAACTGAAGCCGGCAATCTATGAAATTCGCTTCGGGCGTTCTCTCCCGCCGTTACTTCGCCGGCGGGCGGGCAGGCGAATTCGGCGCGGCCGTCCCGGTGACAAAAAGAGACGGTATCTTCGATGCCCGATGAGGCAACCGAGGAAGCCGCCGATGCAGACCAGCCCCCGCGAAATCGTGACGCCTTTCCGCCCGATCCCGCTCACCGTTCCCGAGGGAATGACGCTCAACGAGTTCTACAACAGCGCCGAAAATCTGGCTGATCTTGCGCACAACAACGGGGTGCTGCGAAATCCGGAAGGACTGCTGCTCTACCGCAAGGCGATCGGCCACAGCAACGTCTTCGACACCTCGATCATCTACAACACCTCGCGAAGTATCCTCGATCCGCTCGGCCGGCCCGTGCGGCGCACGCAGGTGCCGGCGCCGGTGAAGAATGTCTGGAACCGCATGAACCAGATCATCATCGAGTTCATGCTTGAGCGTTACCCCGATCCTGGCGGACATCTCGTGCTGGCGGGAGAAGCCAGCCTGGACGCCACTTGGCCGCTGACGTCGCCCGGCGTGCCGAGCATCCGTATGCTGCACAACCACTTCATCGTCTTCGACAAAGCGGCGCTCGCCGCTGCACCGCTGGCCGAGGCGGACAACCCCAACCTTACCGACGGCGGCCAGCATTCGCTGTTCCAGGCGTACATGCGCGACGTCTACCGCGCCTTCGTCGAACGACTGGACTTGCGCATCCTGCAGCCGTGCTGCGAAGGCTCGTGCCGGATCGGCCTCACTGGCTATCCGCAGGGCCTGCCCGCCTGGGAGATTACCGGCGGCGCGCCGATGCTGCGCGAGATGCGCTTCTGGCGGGAATACGACACGATCCTCAAAGGCTTTCTCGATTTCTACCGGAGCTTCTTCAGCCAGGTCTCCACGCGCAACGCGCCAATGCTGCCCGACCTCTATTTCCCGGAACTGGTCGAGGAGAAGCTGCTGTTCGACAATAACTTCCTGAAAACAGCGAAAATGGTGCGCGACCGCTGCATTCGCGACGCCAAATACGCCAACGCCATCCGCTGGCAGCCGGCGTTCAAGCAGCTTATTTACCGCAACGACGAAGGCAAACTCATCGTCACCATCAGCCAGAATTCGATCGGCAACGCCATTACCGAACTGCTCGGCGTCGTCGTCAGGCGCGTGGCCGACGCGGACGCCTACACGCGCGCCGAGCCTGCGCTGCTCGATCAACTGTTCGAAGTCCGCCGCCGTCTCGTTGAAGCCGATCTCGGCGAGGGCATCGGGACGACGCAGTGGCCAGCGGAGCGCCGGGCGCGCTCCTGAGCCGCGCACCGCCGCCTGCGGTTGCCCCCTGCGCCCGGCAAACGATCGGGCGCACGTCTCTCCGGCATAATTTTCGAGCTGCTGAAATAATTGCCCTGTGGGTGGCGTCTTCCCGCATCGTGGGGGCATGCCCGGACCGGCGGGCATTTTGTGCGCTAATTGACACAAATCCCGCGTTTCACGCATGCGGTGATGCCGCACTGCCACATACGGCTGAATCACGGCGGCAAAACCGAAGGTTGAGTTGACGTAAAAAATACAAGCTGATAGAGACGTGACCGCATTGAGGTCTAAAAACTGCGATGAATAGTCTATACCATATCATGCAACTTAAATGTGTTCATTGCGATACGGGCAGGGCGAAAAAGCTGAAAAGGCGCTTTTATATGAGTAAATCAACTCGAACTACTCGACGGGTTTGGACGATACCCAAAGAGAATGCAGCGCATGCCTGTACGGAGACATCGAGGCGAAGGAGCGCTATGTGGAAACGCCGATGTCCTCTGGCGGTCATTCTTTCTTTAGCGGTCACCGCTCCGGCGATGGCAGACATGGTGTACCGGCCATTTAATCCGTCGTTCGGCGGCGATCCGTTCAACTCCAACCATCTGAGCTCGCTCGCCAGTTCACAGAATCTGCATAAGGCGACGACGACGACGACACAAAGCGCCAGCGACCGCTTCATCTCCATGCTCGAGTCACGGCTTTATTCGTCGCTTGCCTCGCAGGTAGCCGAAGCGATTTTCGGCGAGAACGCGCAGCAGAACGGCACTGTCACTTTCAACGACCAACAGGTTCATTTCGTCAATACTGGCACAGAAATCCAAATCACGGTCACGGATTTTCTCAGCGGGAAAGTGACGAACATCAGCGTGCCGACTCTGCAGTCCCAGTAGACGACGCAGCCAGTCAGTCACAGTCCTGTGGCAAAGCGTGGGGGAATGAAACCGCATGCAATATGCGCGAAGGATAGCAACGATGGGGGTACTTCTCACGGTTCTAGCGTCCGCCGGATTGGCTGGCTGTGAGACCATCGCCAGGGAGCAACTCGACGAAGGCCGCCTGCCCGCGGTGTTGAACCCGATAACCTGCACCAACCAGACGCTGCGCGATCTGCCGCCGCCTACCGGCCGCGTCGTCGTCGCCGTCTACAACTACACCGACCAGACCGGCCAGATGAAACCCGTGGACAACGTGCAGACACTCTCCAAGGCCGTCACCCAGGGTGCCACCTCC
>JBNKDX010000050.1:0-240 GCA_050288485.1 Rhodomicrobiaceae bacterium
AGGGCATCGCGGTGAAGACGGCTGGCGCGCTCGCGCTGCCGGTGGTGCGGCGCCTCGTCGCCGGCATCATTCTCGCCACCGAATCGCGGCTCGAATGCGCCGTCGCCGCATTCATGACGCTGCAAAAGACCATGGCCGAGGGGGCCGGGGCGGCGGGTCTCGCCGCGCTTCTCAGCCAGCCGGAGCGCTTCCGCGGCCGCAAGGTCGGGCTAGTACTCTCGGGCGGCAATATCGACGTGC
>JBNKDX010000050.1:250-10273 GCA_050288485.1 Rhodomicrobiaceae bacterium
GACTGCTGCACGGTGAGTACCGGCGTCTGCGCCAGGCCATGCGCACCCGGGGTTTCGTCGCGCGCAGCGACGCCCACACCTGGCGCAGTTTCGGCTGGCTGACGGGCATGCTGCTGGTGCGCAGCCTGGAGCGCGAACAGAAGGTGATCTCGCTGCGGCTGGTGGTCAACGATCTGCCCGGCACGCTGGGCCGCGTGGCGACCTGTCTCGGCGCATGCGGCGCCAACATCCTGGAGGTGTCGCACCGCCGGATGTTCCTCGATGTCCCCGCCAAGGGCACCACGCTCGACCTGACCATCGAAGTGAAGGACGCCGGGCACGGCCGCACGGTGGTGGCGGCGCTGGAGAAGGGCGGATTCGCAGTGGCGCATATTGACGCGCCAGCCACGAACGGTTCGACCGGGGTGTGAGGCGTAAGCCCGTTCAGCGCGGCGTCTGAAGCGGCCACGCCCGCCAGCCGCGGGAAATGTGGCCGTCGCGCGAGAGCATGCAACAAAATAACAAGGAATGCCGCTCCGTCCTTGATTTTATACCTCCCTCTCCCGTACACTGCCCGATTAACGAGGGGTAAAACTGGTTTCGTGAGTTGAGGCGTGAGGCGCGGACGTGACAGAGCAGAATAGACGTTTCCCCGAGTTCTATGTGACTGCTCCGCAGCCGTGCCCGTATCTTTCGGGACGCCTCGAAAGAAAGATCTTCACTCATCTTACCCCGGATAAATCCTCGGCGATGGTGGATAATCTGCTCAAGGGCGGGTTTCGCCGCAGCCAGAACATCGCCTACATGCCCTATTGCGACGGCTGCCAGTCCTGCGTTTCCGTGCGCCTCTCCGTGGCCGAGTTCGAGATAGGGCGCACGCACAAACGGACGCTCCGGCGCAATTCCGACATCCAGGCCAGCCGTGTCAGCGCCGTGGCCACGTCCGAGCAGTATGCGCTCTTCCGCGACTACATCAATGCGCGCCATTTCGACGGCGGCATGGCCGACATGTCGGTTTACGACTACTCGATGATGGTCGAGGACAGCGCCGTCGATACCTTCATCACCGAATACCGGCGCCGCCCGACGCCGCATCTCTTCGCCAGCGCCGTGCTGACGGAAATGCCGCTGGTGGCCGCGGTGCTCTGCGACCGTCTGAGCGACGGCCTGTCGCTGGTCTACAGCTTCTATGACCCGCAGTGCCCGGACCGCGGCCTCGGCAATTACATCATTCTCGAACACCTCGCCTACGCCAAGTCGCTCGGGCTGCCTTACGTGTATCTCGGCTACTGGATCGAAGGGGCGCGCAAAATGGCCTACAAGTCGCGCTTCATGCCGCAGGAGCGTCTGACGCGGAACGGCTGGGTGCGCGTACCCGAGGCGCAGGACGGCGGCAAGTTAAGCAAGTTAAGTTGTCTCCCCATTCCGAAAAACGGGGATAAAGGGTAGCCCTTCGTCCTCTTTTCACATTCTGGCCTCGGCTTCCCTGCCCGCGCCACAACCGGTGTGGGAGGGCAAAGCGCCGCATTCGGCGTATCTTCCATGTTGGATTATACCTGTTCGGCGCCCATTGGCGCCACACACGACCATTGGAAAGGGAAGCGCATGGATAGCGGAGACCGCGAGAAACCCGCCGAGCAGGCCTACGCGCGCGCGTTCGATCTGGACGCCAAATATGGCTGTTGCCCGCAATGCGTGCTGACAGCCGTCAAGGAGACGACCGGCGCGGTGAGCGACGACCTGATAAAGGCCAGCCACGGTCTGTCGGGGGGCGGCGCGCTCGTGGGGACGGGCGTATGCGGCGCGCTGACCGGCGGTCTTCTGGCGCTGAGCGCGCGGTTCGGGCGCGACGCCGACAAGCTGGACAAGGGGCGCGGCATGGCCAATTTCCAGGCGGGCAAGAAGCTGGTGGACCGGTTCCAGGCCGAGTTCGACGGACTGACCTGCGAGGATCTGCAGCATCGTTTCAGCGGCCGCACCTGGGACTTCTGGAACGCCGCCGAATACAAAGGGTTTTCCGACGCCCGCAAGGACAATTGCGCTCACGCCACGGGGCTCGTGGCCCAGTGGGTCGTGGAGATGATGGAGCCGCAGGGGGACGACCGGACCGGATGATCCGGCTCCAGCCCCCGGCATCAAAGGTACAGAAGCACCAGCACGAACACGCCGAGCGCGACCCGGTAGAAGGCGAAGGGCGCAAAACCCATCTTGCCGACGACGCGCAGGAACGGCTTGACCACCAGGAGCGCGGCGATGAAGGCCGCCACGAAACCGGTTGCGATCAGCCCGGCGTCGTCGAAGCTCAGCTCGGCGCGGTGCTTGAAGGCGTCATAGGCGAAGGCCGCGCTCATGGTCGGGATGGAGAGGAAGAACGAGAACTCCGCCGCCGTCCGCCGCTCCAGTCCGAGAAGCAGGCCGCCAACGATGGTGGAACCCGAGCGCGAGGTGCCGGGGACCATCGCCGCGCACTGCGCCACGCCGATCCAGAAGCCGGTCAGCGGCGGCACGTCGTCGACGCTTCGGTAGATGACGCGCTTGTGCATCTCCTCCACGATGAGGATGATGAAGCCGCCGACGATCAGCGACACGGCGACGACAGTCGGCGAGAACAGATAGTGCTTAATGGAACCGCCCAGAAGACCGCCCACCACCAGCGCGGGCAGGAACCCGAGAAAGATGACTAAGGCGAAGCGCTGCGCCTGCGGGTCCGTGGGCAGGCCGACGAGCGTCGCCATCAGCTTGCGGAAATAGAGCACGATCAGCGCCAGAATGGCGCCGAGCTGGATCATGACCTCGAAGGTCTTGCCCGGCGGCGCCTTGAAATGCAGCATATCCACGAAAAGGATGAGATGCCCGGTCGAAGAAACGGGCAGGAATTCCGTCAGTCCCTCGATCACGCCGAGAAACATGGCTATGAGATATTGCTCCAAGGACCGGCCTCCCCCGGACTTGCGCGGCAGCTCCTGCGTGCCGGACGGTTACGCATTGCCGCCCGAGGCCCCGGCTGTCAAGCCGCTGGGCCGCGCCGATGGCGAGTTTGGTTCGCGCTGTGGTATCGCGGGCATGATCTGCGCCGCCGGTTCTGCGCGGCGGGGCTGTCGTGGCGGCGATCCGGATCAGGGACGCGGCTGCGCATCCACGAGCGGAACATCGAAATCGGGCCATTCGTCCGTGCCCCCTGGGAACCATATCACCGACGTGTATCCGTATTCCTCGCGGACGCGCTTCGCCGCGTTCCAGGACATCCAGCAGTTGGACAGGCAGAAGAACAGGATCGGACGCGCCTTGTCCCCGCCGGTCAGCGCTTCGAGATTGCGCCGGAAATAGGCGTCCATCTTCGGATTGAGACGCCCGTAGCCCACGTTCGGCAGCCAGGCAGCGCCGGGGATGGAGGAGCGCGGTATGTCCCGCCAGACCGTATCCGGGGGAAGGTTGACGGGCTTCGGCGCGCGCGGCATCACGTCGATGAAAACGGCGGCGCGGTCCCGCCACAGCGCCAGCGCCTCGCCGGGCGTCACCACGCGCACGCCCCGGAGCGTCGCCGGGACGGGGCTGCGGAAGCCGTCGAGTTTGTACCCTTCCGGTTCCGGCGCCGCCTCTCCTGCGCGAGACTGCGCCAGACCGGGGCCCGCCAGGTACGCCAGGGCCAACGCGGCCGCGACGCGCCGCCAACCGGTTCCTCTCATTCCCTTATCTCCTGTCCGTCGCACGGCTCCTCCAGGGGCGGCAGCGACATGGGCAGTTTGAACGGGTCCTCCTCCGCCGCTCTGGCGATGTCTTCCCGCGCCTCGTCGAGCCGCGCCTGCATCGGCGGCAGCGCCGCCAGCACATGGGCGACGCCCTGCACCGCATGGCGCCTGCCCCACTCCATGTAACCCGCCGACGTCAGACGCAGCCGCTCCGACCGCGCCGCCAGTTCCAGCCGGGCAATGAACTGCCGCCCGCGCTCGGTCACCTCCGGCCGCCTGGATAGCAGCTGCTCATACCGCGCCTGGAGGTCGTGGGCGTCTCTCAGGAACTCGTAATGCCGCCTCAGGCCAGCCGCTCGCTTGCGGGTGACGGCTGATGTGCGTTCCAGGGCGGCGGCGACGCGCCCCGGCAGTTCCGCTCGCGCCCGGCGCAACTCCGCAACGCCGCGCGTCACCGAGCGCGAGTCGCGGATAATCTGCGCCAGCGCCAGCATATGACGCCACAGCCGGGCCAACTGCGCACCAGCGGCGCGCATGCGCCCCGGCGCCGCGCGGGCGGCGGCGATGGGGTAAGATACGATTTCGCGGAGGGTCGGCAGCCGCTCCTCCTCGCGAATGAGGCGGACACGCTCCTCGGTCTCTTCCACGAATTTCGACGCCTCGTCGCTGGCGAGCGCCAGCCGGAGACCGATCAGATCCTCGTCCCCCTCGCACGCCTCGTCCGTCCCGAACAGCAGCGTAGCCGCCTCGGCGCGCAAGCTCTCGTAACGGCCTTCCTTCGCGACATCCTCGCCGAGCAGGCGCACATCCTCCATCAGCACGATTTCGGCAGCCGCCCACAGATCGCGGCGAATGTGGAGGATTTCCGCGAGCGGCGGACAATCGGCATCCGCCCGCGAACGCCTGATCTGCAGCCGCAGCGCGTTCACGCCGTCGAAATACGCGCCGTGGGTCTGAATGCGCTTGAGAAGCGCGTGCGTTTCGCGGGTGATTGTATCCCCCGCGCCGTCGTCTGCGCAGGCGCCGCTGCCGCGGATGGCGTCGAACACGCCCCGCGCCTCCGCGGTGGCGGCGGCGGCGCGGTGCGCCAGCGCGACGTCCAGGCGCAAGGCCCGTTCCTTCCGGCGCCGGTGCAGCCGCCACAGGCCCAAGCTCGATCCCAGCCAGAGTGCGATGACGCCGGAGAACGACAGCAACTCATCCATGACGCTGCAATTGTATCCCTCTCGCTGCCGGCGCGGGAACGGTGCAGGCAGACAGCCGGTTGTGCCCAATGCCCCGTCGAGGCGATAGAAATCCTACCGCCGCTGGCTGCTGGATGGAATAGGGACAACGTCCCGCGCGCCTTCAACTCAGCGTTTTTCCCACTGCCGGGTTCAAAAACGGGGAAGTCCCGTCCGGCGCGCCGAAATGCCCGAAATAGCGCGAATCGATAGCTTCGACGGGCAGGATCACCAGCACGTCGGTGGTGCCGAACTGCCGGTCGACCACCGCGCCGTCGCCGAAATAGGCACCGAGCCGCAGATAGCCCTTGATCAACGGCGGCATGGCCTTGATCGCGGCCTTGGCGTCGATGGCGTCCGGCGCCATCATGTTCATGTCGACGTGCAGCCTGTCATGGGCGCGGACACGCCACTCCTCGGGGGCCCGCGCGTGGTGATGCAGGAAGCTTAGCGGGAGGGCGTGGCGCTTCGGGTCGATGCCGGGGAAACTGGCGCAGCCGATCATCACATCGACGCCGTGCTCGCGGATATAGGCCCACAGGCCGTGCCACAGAAGCTCGACCGTGCGGCGGTTGCGGTAGGGCTTGAGCACGCAGGAGCGCCCCAGTTCCAGGAAAGAGTAGTCCTCGCCCTTCGCCGCCAGAAGCGGCGCGATGTCGTATTCGCCCTGGGTGTAGAAGCCGCTGGCGCGCTCGGCGGCGTCCTGTTGCAGAAGGCGGTAGGTGCCGACGACGCGCGGACGGCGCTTCCACGGCCGTTTGCCGGGAACCAGGTCGCCGTGGTCGACGACGAGCAGGTGGTCGCAGATCGCGTCATAGGGGTCGGCGTCGCGGCGGCTGATCATGGTCCGCGCGTCGGGGATGGCGTCCATCTCCTCGTAGAACACTTCGTAGCGCAGCTTCTGCGCCCGGCGGAGGTCGCCGCGCGAGCGGGCGAGGCGAACTTCGAGGTTGCCCATGCTGCCATAGATCTTGGCCGCGCGCCCGATGGGGATGAGCGGGATGCGCTTGGCGCGCCTGGCGCGGTAGGCGAGAAAGCTGGCGGGCATACTTCGGAGCGAGCTCGGTCTCAGCTTGCTCACAAGACGCCGTGGACTCAATATCATGGGTTTCCCTTTCGCCGTCCCGCCGGGTTGAAGATGACGGAAGCCGGGCGTCTCCCGGCGTTCCCGTTCGCGCGGGAAAAAATCCCCGTGCTGGCCAGAACTTCCGCTGGTCAGGCCGCATTCCGTAAAGGTGTTTCTAGCAAAATCCCACACACCGCATCCGCGGCCGATTCTGGACCGTCTTCACACGCGCGAGAGGTCCCGACACGCTGCCCCATGGCTGAACCGCTGCCAAATTTTACCTTAACGCAGAGGCAAATGTTAGCTTTCTTTTAATACAATTCCGTGACGGACGCGCGCACCTGGAGGATTTGCGGCGTTGCGTCCAACCGCGCAATTCGGCGCGAGCCTCGTGCAAAACGCACCGGCCGTCTTGCTGAAGCAGCGGTTGCGGATTAGTCTCCGCTCCATGGACGAGAAAACCACCGAATCGCGCTATTCCGTAGACCCGCGCCTGCTGGAAGTGCTGGTCTGCCCGCTGACCAAGAAGCCGCTCCGCTACGACCGCGAACGGCAGGAGCTGGTGAGCGAGGCCGCGAAGCTCGCTTATCCGATCCGCGATGGCGTGCCGGTCATGCTGCCGGACGAGGCGCGAAAACTGGAAGGGTAGCGGCGCAGTCCCGAGATGGTCTGCGCGGCAGGGCGAGGGGCGACATGGCAGGCAATTCTCCGGGTTTCATCCACTTACGCGTGCACTCGGCCTATTCGCTCCTGGAAGGCGCGCTGCCCGTCAAGCTGCTCGCCAAGCTGGCGAGGAAGGACGCTCAGCCCGCGCTCGCGCTCACCGATCGCAACAACCTGTTCGGCGCGCTCGAATTTTCCGAGACCATGAATGGTGAGGGCATTCAGGCCATCACCGGCTGTACGCTGGCGCTGGGCCTGCGCGCACCCGAGCCGCAAGCCGCGGGGAAGAAGCCGGGAAACGGCGCCGCGGGCGGTCAGGTTCTCAGCGGCTCCGTCGCGCTCATCGCCAAGGACGAGGCGGGTTACGCCAATCTGATGCGCCTCACCAGCGCGTCTTTTCTCGACCATTCCGAGGACGGCAAGCCCCATATCACCTGGGACGAACTCCGGGACAACAATGGCGGCCTCATCGCGCTGACCGGCGGTCCCGACGGGCCCATCGACCGGCTCATCCGCGACGGCAATGTGGGCGCCGCCCGCACCGAGCTCGAAGCGCTGCGGGACATCTTCGGCAACCGTCTCTATGTCGAGTTGCAGCGCCACGGGCTGGAGGCGGAAAAGCGCGTCGAGCCGGAGCTGGTGCAACTCGCCTACGATCTCGCCATCCCGCTGGTGGCCACGAACCAGTGCTATTTCCCCGCGCGCGACGATTTCGAGGCCCATGACGCGCTGATCTGCATCGCCGAGGGCCGCTATATCTCGGAGGACGAGCGCCGCCGCCTCAGTCCGGAGCACTATTTCAAGACACGCGCCGAAATGATGGCGCTGTTCGCCGATCTGCCGGAGGCGCTGGAAAACACGGTGGAGATCGCCGAACGCTGCGCCCACCGCCCGCGCACCCACGCGCCGATCCTGCCGCAGTTCACCACTGGCGCCGCCACCAGTAAGGAGGAAGCCGCCGCCGCCGAGGAGGCCGAGCTGCGCCGCCAGGCCGCCGAGGGCCTCGTTCACCGGCTGGAGACGGCGGGCATCGCCGAGGGGTTCACCCGCGAAGACTACGAGAAGCGCCTCGCCTTCGAGCTGGACATCATCGCGCGGATGAAGTTCCCCGGCTACTTCCTCATCGTTTCGGACTTCATCAAATGGGCCAAGGAGCACGGTATTCCGGTCGGGCCGGGGCGCGGCTCGGGCGCGGGGTCGCTTGCGGCCTGGTCGCTCAGCATCACCGATCTCGATCCGCTGCGGTTCGGCCTGCTGTTCGAGCGCTTCCTCAACCCCGAGCGCGTGTCGATGCCGGACTTCGACGTCGATTTCTGCCAGGACCGCCGCGAAGAGGTGATCCGCTACGTTCAGGGGAAATACGGCGCGGGTCGCGTCGCGCAGATCATCACCTTCGGTAAGCTGCAGGCGCGCGCCGTGCTGCGCGATGTCGGCCGCGTGCTACAGATGCCTTACGGGCAGGTGGACCGGCTGTGCAAGCTGGTGCCGAACAACCCGGCCAATCCGGTGACGCTGGAGCAGGCCATCGAGGACGAGCCGAAGCTTCAGGACGAGCGCGACAACGACCCCGTCGTGGCGCGGCTCCTGGAAATTGCGCAGAAGCTCGAAGGCCTCTACCGCCACGCCTCGACCCATGCTGCCGGCGTGGTCATCGGCGACCGCCCGCTCATCGACCTCGTGCCGCTCTATCGCGATCCGCGCTCCGACCTGCCGGTGACGCAGTTCAACATGAAGTGGGTGGAGCCCGCGGGGCTGGTGAAGTTCGACTTCCTCGGCCTGAAAACGCTGACCGTCATCCAGAAGGCGCTGGCGTTCCTGCGCGCGCGCGGCGTGGAGATCGATTTCGCCAAGCTGGCGCTTGATGACCGGCCGACATACGAACTGCTGTCGAAGGGCGATACGGTCGGCGTGTTCCAGCTTGAAAGTACGGGCATGCGCGAGGCGCTGCGCAAGCTGAAGCCCGACCGCATCGAAGACGTCATCGCCATGGTGTCGCTCTACCGCCCCGGCCCCATGGACAACATCGAGACGTTCATCAACCGCAAATACGGCCGCGAGGAGGTGGACTACCTCCATCCGCTGATCAAGTCGGCGCTGGAGGAGACCTACGGCGTCATCATCTACCAGGAACAGGTGATGCAGATCGCCCAGCGCCTCGCCGGATATTCGCTCGGCGAAGCCGACCTCCTGCGCCGCGCCATGGGCAAAAAGATCAAGGCGGAGATGGACAAGCAGAAGGTGCGGTTCATCGACGGCGCGCTGAAGAACGGGGTCGACAAGGGCCGCGCCGACTACATCTTCGAGCTGGTGGCCAAGTTCGCGGGCTACGGCTTCAACAAGTCGCACGCGGCGGCCTACGCGCTGCTCGCCTATCAGACTGCGTATCTCAAGGCGAACTATCCGGTGGAGTTCCTGGCCGCGACTATGACCTACGACATGGGCAATACGGACAAGCTCTACATGTTCGCCCAGGAGGCGCGGCGGTCGGATATCAAGGTGCTCCCACCCTCGGCGAACCATTCCGGCGTGGATTTCCTGCCCGAGGATGGCGCCATCCGCTATTCCATGGCGGCGCTGAAGAACATCGGCAGCGGCGCGGTGGAGTCGATCGCCGCAGAACGCGGGCGGGGCGGGCCGTTCAAAACGCTGACCGATTTCGCCGAGCGCTTCGATACCAAGGCGCTGAACCGCCGGGCGCTGGAAACGCTGGCGGCGGCGGGCGTGTTCGATACCCTGGAACCGCGGCGCGCGCGCGTTTACGCCAATATCGAGCGGCTGCTTGGCTATGCCGGGCGGCTGGCGGATGACCGCGCCTCGGGACAGGCCGATCTCTTCGGCGGGGGTGGTGCGGCGCAAGGCGCGGCCCTGCAACTGCGCGAGACGCCTGACTGGGAGCTGATCGAAACGCTCAGCCACGAACTGGACGCCATTGGCTTTTATCTCTCCGGCCATCCGCTAGACGATTACGCCGATGCGCTGGAGCGGCTGGGCGTCTTGCACTGGTCGAAGCTGGAGGCCAAGGTCCGCGATCAGGCCCAGGCGGATGCGCGTGTCGCCGCCACCGTCACCTACAAGCAGGAGCGCAAATCGAAATCGGGCAACCGCTTCGCCTTCGCGGGCTTTTCCGACCCCACTGGCCAGTTCGAGGCCGTTATCTTTTCGGATACGCTGGCGCTTGCGGGCGAGGCGCTGGAGCCGGGCAAGACCGTGCTTCTCGATGTCGAGGCCGAGTTGGACGGCGAGGCGGTGAAGACGCGCGTACGGGCGGCGCAGGATCTGGACGCCGCGCTCGGGCGGACGCGCTCATGTTACAGCATTCTGGCGGACGGGCGGCTGTCGGTCGCCGATCTGGCGAAGAACGTCGGGCGCGATGGTAACGTGGCGCTGAAGGTTCGTTTGCGCC
>JBNKDX010000051.1:0-10226 GCA_050288485.1 Rhodomicrobiaceae bacterium
GCATGCGTGCGATGCGGCCGGAGCCTTCCGCCCCAGGGCCACGACGCTTCCGCATAGACGAAGCGCAAGTCCGGGTCGCTGGCGGCGAGCGCGGCGTAGGCGTCGCGGATCGCATCGCGGACGGCGCTGTGCATGAAAGTGCGCCCGGCGAGGAAGCCGCCCATGTGATAGGCGCGGTAATTCGCTCCCGCATAGAGCAGGCGCTTTGCGTTCTCAAGCCGCCCATGCACGGCGTCGCCGTAGCAGACGCTCGGTCTGCCGTCGTCGATGGCAAGATAGAACATGGCCGCTGCGTAGGTCGGGATGAACACGAGCGCCAGCGCCCCCAGCGCCATGAACAACTTCCGCCTCATCACCCCCTCCATCGCTCCATTTTCACCGAGCCGACACAAATACAGATTCTGATCGCCCAGGGCATCAGCATTTTCCGCGAAGCCACGAATGACAGGATCTTGCCGTTTGCCGCGGGGCGGATATTATCGCCGCACGTCCCGGCCGTGCAATTCACCCACCGGTTACTGGATGAGCGCCGTCTTCCGGAAGATCAATGCCGGGAACGGCGCGCTTTAATGAACACGTATCTAAACATCAGGAACAGCACGACGGTTAGCGTCAGGAGCATTTTATGACAAGGTCAATAAGAGTGTTGCGGATGTTGTCTCCGGTACTGGCCGCTGCGCTGGTTCTGTGGCACTTCTCCGCCAGCGCGGCGGAGTTTACTTACGACGCCAAGGTCAACAAGAGGATGGCGCGGAAGCTCAATATTCCGGTATTCTTCGCCCTTCCGGCCAGCGCCCGCGCCGCGCTGCCCGGCGACATAGACATCTCCGACAAGCTCGTGGACTTCAAACACCCGGATGCCGAAGGCGCGTCGGGTGACGTCGGCCTGCGCCTCGTCGTGGCCAAGCGCCGCGGCATCGCCAAGCGCCTGGCGGATAGCGGTCTGGTGCAGACCGGCGACATCCTCCTCAGCTTCCGCAGCGAATGGGGCGGCGCCGGACCGTATCCGAACGTGCAGATGGGTATCAGCCATTCCGGCGTCGCATATGTGAAGGACGGCGTGGTTCACAATATCGACAACCCGATGAACCACGAATATCTCGGCCAGTTGGACAGCAGCCACTATCGCGAACTCAAATTCATTCACATCATCCGGCCGCGCGATCTCGACGCGAAGGACCGCGAGAACATCACCAAATGGGCCACGCGGCTCGTCGCGAACGCCAAGCGCGTCTACCCCAAAAAGATCAGCTTCAATTCCGATTACAACGCGCCGAATTACCAGCCGGGCAAGCGCCTAACATTCGTCAAGCACCTGGCGCAGACCGCGCTCGGCCAGAACCCGCCGGGCAACACCGGCATGTACTGTTCGGAATTCGCGTGGTCGCTGCTGGCGCTGAAGCACTGCGATCCCGACCGTACGGCGCGCGCCTTCGCCCGGGGACGCTCCATTTTCCGGTGGTCCGGCATTCCCCGCTGCGTCAAGCCGGTCATGACGCCAATGCATGCGACCGACTCTTACGTTTCCGGCCACAGCCGCTGGAAGAATGCCGGGCTGGCGGAAGGGCCGCTGATGGTGATCGACGCCATGAACCTGCCCGAGGCGGAAGAGAAGAAGGCGCTGCACAGCGTTTTCGTCACCAATCCCAAGGGCCTCGCAAGGCTTTCATCGGGGCACCGGAAGGTGGCGAAGCAGATGCAGCCGAAATTCGCGGCGCTCGAAGTGTATTACAACGGGGTCAGCGGCAGCCACGTGACGAGCGAGGCGAAGGCCATCAGCGCGCAGTTCAACAAGGAAGTGCCGGACAACTATTCGCCGACCTCATTCCTCATTAACACGCTCCTGCCGCCGAACAGCCGCTACCGCACGATGGACTACGTCGCCACCATAGCGTTCGAGTGAGACGGGGAAGCAACAACGGCCAACGCCGGCGCGGGTGACGCCGGCGTCGGCCTTTGGTTCATCCGGTCAAGCGAATTCCGGCGATGGGCGGCGACGCCCGCGCCGGAAACGATGCTTCAGTTCTTGCTCTTGTCCACCAGCGCGCGTTCGGCGATCCACGGCATCATCGCGCGCAGCTTGGCGCCGATCTGCTCGATCGGGTGCTCCTGAGACTTGCCGCGCATGGCCTTGAAGCTCGTCTGATTGACGCGGTTCTCCAGCATCCAGTCGCGCGTGAAACGGCCCGACTGGATATCGTCCAGCACCCGCTTCATTTCCGCCTTGGTCTCGGGCGTGACGATGCGCGGACCGGTGACGTACTCGCCATATTCCGCCGTGTTGGAGATCGAGTAGTTCATATTGGCGATGCCGCCCTCGTAGATGAGATCGACGATCAGCTTCACCTCGTGCACGCATTCGAAATAGGCCATCTCCGGCGCGTAGCCCGCCTCGACCAGCGTCTCGAAGCCCGCGCGCATCAGTTCGACGAGGCCGCCGCACAGCACGGATTGCTCGCCGAACAGGTCGGTCTCGCATTCTTCCTTGAAGGTGGTCTCGATGATGCCCGCGCGGCCGCCGCCGATCGCCGCCGCATAGGACAGCGCGATCTCATGCGCATTGCCGCTGGAATCGCGGGCCACGGCGATCAGGCACGGCACGCCCGCGCCGCGCTTGTATTCGCCGCGCACGGTATGGCCGGGGCCTTTCGGCGCGACCATGGCGATGTCCATGCCCGCGCGCGGTTCGATGAGGTTGAAATGGACGTTGAGGCCGTGCGCGAAGAGAAGCGCCGAACCGTCGCGCATGGTGTTCTTGAGGTCGGCGTTGTAGATATCGGCCTGCAATTCGTCCGGCGTCAGCATCATCACGACATCCGCCCAGGCGCCCGCTTCGGCGACGGCCATGACCTTCAGCCCCTCGGCCGCAGCCTTCTGCGCCGACAGCGACGCCTGCCGCAGCGCGACCGCCACTTCGGCGACGCCGGAGTCGCGCAGGTTGAGGGCGTGGGCGTGGCCCTGCGAGCCATAGCCGACGATGGCAACTTTCTTGCCCTTGATGAGATTGAGATCGGCATCCCGATCGTAATAGACGCGCATGCTGTCCCTCCTCATTGGGGGTTGGCGGAAACCGGACGGCTGGATGGGTGAGGCCGGGCGGGATTGAGCCTGTTGGATTGTAACGCCGTGTTATAGCGATTGGGGCTTGCGCGCAACGGTTTAGATGAGTGGAGGCGCGGCGGGCGCCCCCTTCTGCGTCCGTCCGGTCGGCCTTATCAGAGCGCAAGGCCGCTTGCGTCTCGCTCCTATTCCGCCGCTTCCCGGAGGGCAGAAGGCGGCGCCAGTTTCCCACCCTTCACGCACAAGGCTTTCCGGAGTTCGTCAAGGCGCTGATACGCGGGGTCAGCCGCGATGATGTCCTTATGCTTCTTGATGATTTCGAGTGGCGCTCCCACGATCTTCTGCAACTCCGCGAGCGCCGACGCTTCCCCCGCTTCATTGGCGTAGGCGAAGATGTCGCGTATCCCCTTTTCGCGCAGCGCCTGGATTTTTCCCGGTTCAAAAAGGATGCAAAGCTGAGCCTGCGCTATCCAGTCTACGATCAGTTCGAGGTTGTAAGGCGTTCTCAGCCAGACGACGATCGCATTTTCGCGCGACAGCTTGTGGCAGTTGCCAATGTCAAGTTCCGCAAGCCGTATGATCCTGTCATCATCCAGGCCCTGGATCATGGTTAGCGTCATATTCTGCGGCAATTCGTTGGCCGCGGGACTGCGTTGCTCTGCGGTAAAGGATTTGACCGCGGCAGCGGCTATGGCGTAAAGCTTGTCTATCCAAAGAAGGGGTTTCAGGCCGATGACAAAACCCAAGAGCACCAGCCCCCAGGGCAGGTCAAGGGGCTGTCCCCCTTGCGCCTGAGCTGCCAGATAGGGGTTCCCTGCGTGGATGATATCCCGAAGATAGGGCACAGCCTCCACAATGTGGCGGGCAAAACCTGCTACCGCGCAGGCTGCCAGAAGGTGGATGGAAAGAAAATAATATGTAATCGGGCTGACATCGTAGTTATTGACCCGGCGGAATAGTCTGACGATCATCCACACATACGCGGTGAGGAACGCCACGCAGCCGACCAGAACCGTTTGCGATTGGTATTTTACAAGCGTTTCAACGGGAACAGCGGGATCGGTCGCAAGCACGCCGCCCAAGACATAGCTCGGCACGGCGCTTCTCATGAAATATTCCGCCCCCATATATGATACGATGGAACAGAATCCGACCACCGACGCAAGAAATAGCATTGGGAAACGGAATGCTGGATTTTTCCAATAATTCTCTATAGCTCTTGCACGACATTCGACATATATCCTGGCGTCTTCATAAAGAGAAGTTGACTTGATGTTTGGGGGGGGCTCAGTGATAATTGCCCGGCCCTTGAGAATTACTTTTTGCTGAAGCCGGGCGCTGCCGATGATGAATACAACAGCTACGAGCACAGAGGCGACGGCCTGGATATGCACCCAATCGCTCAAGAACGTCCACATGGCGAAATTTTCCTAAATTATATTGTCGTTATTGGTCTGCACGCCATACCCTTTCGCGGGATTGACGGACGAACGCCGACGTAACACATCTGCCTTGAAAAATTGTGAGGATTTTTCGGATATGTTTCATGATGAATAGTAATATTTCGGTAGGAATCTCTTCTGAGGAGAATTGTATATAGATAAATGATCCGACTTGTTAGATATTGTTAAGGCTTATGGCGTAAATGCCGTGAGGTGATCTTTCTCCGGAGTGAAGCGCCATGCAGAAATCGAAGAAATGCATCGTACACGAGTATGGCGACGCCCCGCCCCTTTCCATCTCGCCGGAGAAGGTCTGCTTCATCATTTTCAAGGCGCGCGAATTCGACGTGAAGGAAGAGGCGGTGGAGCCGGACCCGGGCTCGAACCCGTCGGACGACAGGATGATCGCCGTACTCGAAGAGCACGAGGACGACCCCGTCGTGGAGGAAATCACGTCGCTGATCGACTCGCTGTCCGAGGATGAGGTGGTGGACCTCGTGGCGCTGGCCTGGCTGGGCCGCGACGACAATACGCTGGCGGACTGGCTCACCCTCCGCGACGAGGCCTCGCGCGCCTACCGGACATATGCGAAGAACACGGCCGCCTATCTGCTCGGCATGCCGCTTCTGAGCGATCAACTGGAGGAAGCGCTGTCGATGTTCGGGCGGTCCTGCGAGGAATTCGAGATCAACCGGCTGTAACGCGCCGCCTCAGCGCCAGTCGCCGAAGACCGCGTTCATCAGCGCCAGCGCCGCCACCGCCGCCGTATCGGCGCGCATCACACGCGGCCCCAGCGAAACCGGATAAACGAACGGGTGTGAGCGCAGCATCTCGCGCTCCTTATCGTCGAACCCGCCCTCCGGGCCGATCAGCAGCGCCACCGGTCCGCGCGGCACGCGCTCCAGCGCTTCGAGGGGCGACGCGAGCGGCGCAGCCTCGTCGGCGAAGACGAGCGCGCGATCAGCGGGCCATGTCTGCAGCACCGAGGCGAGCTTCTGCGGCTCGCCAACCTCCGGCAGACGCAGGACGCCGCATTGCTCGGCGGCTTCGATGGCGTTGGCGCGCATCCGTTCTAGATTGACGCGCTCGGCCACGGTGCGCCGCGTCAGCACCGGACACAGCGCCGCCGCGCCCATTTCCGTCGCCTTCTGCACCATATAGTCGAGGCGCGCTTTCTTCAGCGGCGCGAAGAGATAATAGATGTCCGGTCCGGCGGTCTGCGCGCGCGCCTGCGACTGCACCGTCAGCGAGCAGTTGCTGCGCCGCGTGACCATGATTTCGGCGAGCCACTCCCCGTCGCGCCCGTTGAAGACCAGGATTTCATCGCCGGTATGCAGGCGCATGACGTTCAGAAGGTAGTTCGCCTGCGCGGGCGTGCATTGGACGGTCTCGTCCGCTTCGAGCGACGCGTCCACGTAAAGCCGGACGGACGGCGGGTGTTCGGCGGCACCTTCGTGCGGCGATTCGCTTTCTTCCATAATCATATCCATGAGGCCGATTAACTGACCCGCGGGTTTCCCGCAAGGGCGCTTCACGATAGAATGCCCTACTTTTTTTCACGGCAAAGGGAAAGCCCATGATGGCCAGCCCACAAGCTTCCGACGCCGAGCCTGGCAACTGGGTGGACCGCTACGCGCCGGGCTGGGCGCGAGGATATCTGCGGCTGATGCGCGCCGACCGGCCCATCGGCACGTGGCTGCTTTTGTGGCCCTGTTGGTGGTCGACGGCGCTCGCGGGCGTGGCCGCCGGGCGGACGCTGCCGGATTTCTGGCATCTGGCGCTGTTCGCGGTGGGTGCGGCCGTCATGCGCGGCGCGGGCTGCACCTACAACGACCTCGCCGACCGGGACTACGACGCGCGCGTGGCGCGGACACGGACGCGGCCCATTCCGAGCGGACAGGTGAGCGCGACGGCGGCGGCGGCGTTCATGGTGGCGCTCAGTTTCGTCGGCCTGGCCGTGCTGGTGCAGTTCAACACTTTCGCCATTTTCACAGGCATCTGCTCGCTGGCCGTGGTCGCCGTCTATCCCTTGATGAAGCGGGTGACGTTCTGGCCGCAAGCCGTCCTGGGGCTTGCCTTTTCTTACGGCGCGCTGATGGGCTGGGCGGCGGCCTTCGGGCGGCTCGACGCGCCCGCCTTCCTTCTTTACGCGGCTGCGGTGGTCTGGACGATCGGCTACGACACCATCTACGCCCACCAGGACAGAGACGACGACGCCATCCTCGGCCTGAAATCCACAGCTTTACGCTTCGGGGCGAAAACCAAGCCGTGGCTGACACTGTTTTTCACGGCCACCGTGCTGCTGCTGGCGGCGGCGGGAGGCTCGGTCGGCGCAGGCTGGCCGTTTTTCATCGGGCTGGCGCTCAGCTCCGCGCATCTCGTCTGGCAGGTGGTGACGCTCGATATTAACGATCCCGCCAACTGCCTTCACCGTTTTCGTGCAAATAGGGATTTCGGCGCGCTTGTCTTTGCCTCGCTTCTTGCCGATATGTTGTTCTGACAAGGACGACAGAGACGAACGCCACACATGACAAACATCATCGAAGCCTCGGAGGGGCCGGCGAGCCTCGCCGGGGATGCCGGTCTTTTGCAGGAGGCCGTGCGCGAGGCCGGGGCACTCGCATTAACCTATTTCGAACGTAAGATCGAAACCATGCGGAAACCGGACGGCACGCCCGTGAGCGAGGCCGACCTCGCCGTGGACCGCCTCCTGCACGCGCGGCTGACGGCTGCGCGTCCCGGCTATGGCTGGCTGTCGGAGGAAAGCGCCGACGACAAGCGCCGCATGGAGATGCGCGCGGTCTGGGTCGTGGACCCTATCGACGGCACGCGCGGCTTCCTCGAAGGGCGGACCGACTGGACGGTGGCGGTGGCCCTCGTCGTGGACGGCAGGCCCGCGCTTTCGAGCGTCTTCAATCCGGCGAAGGATGAAATGTTCACCGCCGGGCGCGGCCGCGGCGCGCATCTGAACGGCAGGCGCATGACCGCCGGTGACGCTCCCGCCATCGAGAACGCCCGCATGATCGCCCCGCAGAGGATGTTCCGCAAAGGCATCTGGGGCGAGCCGTGGCCGGAGATGCGCCATCTATGGGCCAATTCCATCGCCTACCGCCTCGCGCTCGTCGCCGCGGGCCGCGCCGAGGCGACGATTTCGCTTTCGGAAAAGAAGGAATGGGACATCGCCGCGCCCGCGCTTCTCGTGGAGGAAGCAGGGGGCGTTGTCACCGGAATTGACGGCTCCGCGTTTACCTTCAATAAAGAAATTACGCGGTTGAATGGGCTTGTCGCAGCAGGCCGTGCATTGCATGAGTTGCTGATTGCCCGTACAAAGCAGGTGGCGGCAGCGTAGCGCGCTGCGTAAAAATTCTCCGTTGGTGTGTATGACCGAAAAGACAGCCAAGCAGCTTCTGCACCTCGTTTTTGGCGGCGAACTCACGTCGCTGGACAATGTCGAGTTCACGGACGTGGGCAATCTCGACATCGTGGGCGTTTATCCGAACTACAAGCAGGCATATGATGCCTGGAAGGATGCGGCGCAACGCACCGTCGATAACGCTCTGATGCGCTATTATATCGTGCATATACACCGCCTCCTCGACCCTAGCGACGACTGAACGCGGCGCGAGGCTCCATCACTCCAGCGGCAAGCGCGGGCAAGGGCCCTGCGCGCTTTGAGGGAACCGGCACATGCTCAAGCGGTTGATGCGTTCCCAGGTCGTCCTGACCGGAGCAGGCGCGCTTGCGGCGAACTACATCCGGCTGGTTTTCAGGACCTCCAGGATCATCCGCGAGCCTTCCGATCTGAACGCGCGGCTTGCCCGGGAGGCGCCGTTTATCGCCGCGATGTGGCACGGGCAGTTCCTCATGATTCCCGCCGTATCGCCGGAGACGATCACCGTCAAATGCATGGTCGCGCGCCATGGCGATGCCGAAGTGGTCGGCCGGGCGCTGCAGCGCTTCGGTCATGACCTGATCCGCGGCGCGGGCTCGGGCGCCAGAACCCGGCGCAAGGATCGTGGCGGCGCTGCGGCGCTGCGCGCGGCGCTGAAGACGCTGGAGGAGGGCGACACGGTCGCCATGACCGCCGACGTCCCGCCGGGACCGGCGCGCAAGGCGGGGCTGGGCATCGTCACGCTGGCGCGCATGTCGGGGCGGCCCGTCATCCCCGTGGCCACGGCGACGAGCAATTTCGCCACCGTCAACACCTGGAGCCGTTTCACGGTCAATCTGCCGTTTTCGCGGCTCACGGTCGTCACCGGCGACCCGATCCATGTGGCCGCGGACGCCAGCCCGGAGGAGATGGAGGCCGCGCGTCTCGCCGTCGAAGCCGGGCTGAACGCGGTCACGCGGCGCGCCTACGAACTGGCAGGCGCCGACGCCGCGCTGGCGATGCCGCTCAACGCGGGCGGAAGGATGGCGCCGGGGTTCATCCTGAAGATCTACCGCGCCGTCACCCGCGTCCTGCGGCCGATTGCCGGCTCGCTCCTGCGCCGCCGCTGCCAGAAGGGCAAGGAGGTGCGCGAGCGTCTCGGCGAACGCATGGGCATCGCCAGCCGGCCGCGCCCCGACAAGACGCTTCTCTGGTTCCATGCCGCCAGCGTAGGCGAGACCAACATCGTGCTGCCGCTGATGGACGCGCTCCGGCGCGAGCGGCCCAACCTCGGCATCCTGCTGACGACCGTCACCGTCACCTCGGCGAGCATCGCGGCGGCCCGGCTGCCGAAGGGCGCCATCCACCAATTCGTCCCGCTGGACACGCCTGCTTTCGTGACCCGCTTCCTCGACCATTGGCGCCCCGATCTGGCGCTGTTCACCGAGTCGGAGATCTGGCCGAACCTCATCCTGGAGGCCGACAAGCGCGGCATTCCGCTGGCGCTTCTCAACGCCCGCATGTCCGACCGTTCGTATCAGCGCTGGGAAAGACTGCCCGGCCTCGCCCGGCCGCTGTTCTCGCGCTTCGCCGTCGTCCTGGCGCAGAGCGAGGCCCTGGCAAAGCGCCTCGCCGCTCTGGGCGCGCCGCGGGTCATCGCCGCGGGCAACATCAAGTTCGACGCCCCGCCGCCGCCGATCAACGCCGCCGAGCTTTCGCGGCTCCGTCAGGCGATGCGCAGCCGTCCCGTATTCCTCGCCGCCAGCACGCATCCGGGCGAAGACGAGATCGTCGCCCGCGCTCACAAGGCGCTCTGCGCCGGGCGTCCGGACCTGCTGACGATCATCGTCCCGCGCCATCCCGAGCGCGGCGCCTCCATCGCCATGATGGCCGAGAACCTGGGGTTGAGCGTGGCGCGGCGTTCAGGGGGAGGCGTGCTGACACGCCAAACCGCCGTTTACATCGGCGACACCATTGGCGAGTTGGGGCTTTATTACTCGCTCGCGCCCATCGCGTTCATCGGCGGATCGCTCGTGCCGCATGGCGGCCAGAATCCCATCGAGGCCGTGAAGCTGGGCGCTGGCGTGATCGCCGGTCCGCACTGGCACAATTTCCCCGATGTTTACAAGGCCATTGCGCTTCGTGACGGCTGCCGTTTCGTCATGGACGGCGACGGTCTCGCCAGCGCCGTGCGCGAGTTGTTCGAGAACCCGGAGGCGCTGGTGCAGATGCGCGCGGGTGCCGAGGCTGCGGTGGCCGAACTGGGCGGCGCCATGGAACGCACGCTGGAAGCGCTCGAACCGTTCCTGCCGCCGAAGGCTGCGCCGGATTTCGGCGGGGCGGCCTATGCGCCT
>JBNKDX010000052.1:0-10112 GCA_050288485.1 Rhodomicrobiaceae bacterium
CATGGAAAATGGCGGATTGCCGTCGCCGACGCCGTCGGCGGCCAGCGAGCCGTCCGCCAGCATGCGCCCGCCGTCGAGAAGGCCGTAATGCGTGGCGTCAGTCGCGTGGCAGGCGTCGAAAAGCACCATGACGGCGGTGTCGATGGCAATGGTCCCGAAGGTCATCGTACCGCCCGCCCGCGAAAAGGACGCCAGGACGGGGTTGCCGGTGCTGTAACCGGGCAGGCTCGAATCCACCGACAGCCAGTTCTCGTCCGAGAACGCTGCAGCAGCAGCCATATCCCTGAGCTGGACCTGCAACGCGCTTATGTCGTCCTGGAGCGCCTTGCGGTCTGCGCCGGGCTGGCAGGCGGCGGTCAGCTTCGCGCTGAACTCCTTCATCGCGCCGATAGCCCGATCCATGGCGGCATAGGCGACATCGACCGTCGCGGCGCCGATCCCGAGGGCGGCCTCGACCGTCGAAAGCGCGGCATTGTCGGAGCACATCGCCGTGTGGACGGACCAATAGGAGCTATCGCCAGACGCGGAACCCAAGCAGTCCGCGGCCGACAGGCGATGCCGGGTGACGCTCACGGCCTCATTGGTCCCCGTCAGTGCCTGCAGCGCCGCCTGCGCGGCCATGTTCGTCAAAATACTGGTCATGGGGGATGTCCCTGAACTGCACGTTGATACGTTGACTACTTGGTGAAGAGGACATACCGGACCGGCCGGGATGGCAGCGCGGCGTCATGCCTTTGGGCGCGACCAAAAAACGGCCCAATCTGCCATGGACGCATACGGGAGTGACTGCACACTCGAAGCGCCGACAAATCTTCGCGGCGCGGCAGCGGGTACGTTTTCCCCGGCTTGCTCCCCAGCCGTAGCGGCACCCCGGCACCGGATGAGCGGCGCTTCAGATTCGGAACAGTAATGGCGCGGCAGGGGTGACGCAAGCGGAGCGTGCCGGGCGTGGGGATAGGCGCAGCACACCCCCGAAGCCGCCGGGGCCGCAAAATCACATGAATGAACGGATTAAACCTCCAATCAACAGGTTCCAACCATCGATGAGAATGAAAAATAGGATTTTAAACGGCATGGAAATGATCGTCGGCGGCATCATCATCATGCCCATGGACATGGTGAGCGTCGCCACGATCATGTCGATGACCAGGAAGGGCAGCGCGATGAGGAAGCCGATCTCGAAGCCGCGGCGCAGCTCGGAGACCATGAACGCCGGGATGAGCACGCGCAGTTCCACCTGGTCCGGCTTGCCCGCCTCGGACGCGGGCTCCTTCTTCTCCTGTTGAGGCGGCGGGGCTTTGGTCTGGACGAGATCGGCGAACAACCGCAGATCCCTGTCCCGCACATGCGCGCGCATGAACACCCTGAACGGCGCAGTGATCCGCGTGTAAGCCTCCTCCCGGCCGATCTTGTTTTCCAAAAGCGGCTTCACCCCCGTCTGCCATGCGCGGTCGAACACCGGCGCCATGACATAGAAGGTCATGAACAAGGCGAGGCTGACGAGGATGAGGTTCGCGGGCGTCGTCTGCAGACCCAGCCCCGCGCGCAGGAACGACAGCGCCAGCACGAAGCGGGTGAAGCAGGTGACCATGATCAGGAGGCCGGGCGCCACCGACAGAACGGTGACGACGGCGAAAAGCTGAATGATCCGCGCTGTCGCCGAACCGTCGCCAGGCGGGATGAGGCTCTCCAGGCTGGGCGCCGACTGGGCGAGCGCGCCGCCCGCGGCGGCCGTTAGCGCCAGCACGAATATGGCCAGCGCGGCGGCGATGCGGCCACGCCGGACAATCCCCCGCGGCAATCCACGTGGCCCGGCACCCCCGCCTGACGGCTTCTCGATCATTCGATAATCATCGTTTGAATCAAAATGTCAGTGACTTTGCCTTCCGAGCGAATACGAATGCGGTCGTTCAAATCCTCGCGCAGGTGTTGAAACCCGCTGGCCCCTTCGAGCTGTTCCGGCGTCACCGTCCGCAGGAACGCCACGATATCCTCGCTAATCTTGTTGGCGAGCGGAACGGCCTCCTCGCCGAGCCCCTCCTCCATGACAAGGGTCGCCTCAAGCCTGATCCAGACCCGGGATCCGCCTGCAAGATTCGTCGTCACCGGCGGCAATGGCATGAGAATGAAACCCGGCCTGCCCGCTCTATCGGCTGGCGGCGGCGTGTGTACTTCTTCTTTCTGGGCCGTGGGATAGATCAGCGTCCCGAAGAACCCGCCCATGGCTATGGCTAGCACGGTCATGATCAGCACGGCGAATATGGGGACACCGCCCGGCACCTCCTGCACGGGGACAGCGGGAGCGGCGTCCGTCACGGGAGGCTTCGCCGCTGGATCGGCGGCTGAGGCTGATGATTGCGGCATTCTTTCTTTCCTCAACTCACCACGGTGCGATCATGTCCACGATCTGCTGGCCCCAGGCAGGCTGCTGCACTTCGGTAATGCGTCCCCGCCCACCATAGACGACGCGCGCCTCGGCGATCTTGTCGTATTCGATGGAGTTGTCGGCGGCGATATCCCGTGGCCGGATCATGCCCTGGACGCGCAGTTCGCGGAGTTCGAAATTGACGCGCACTTCCTGCGATCCGGAAATGATCAGATTGCCGTTCGGCATCACACAGGTGACGACCGCGGCGACGCGCAGTTCGATGGTTTCCGCGCGCGCGATCGTGCCCTTGGCCTTGGTCTCGGTCCTGGCATCGGCCTTGGGCTTGAAGGATCCCTCGCCTTGCGCCTGCAGGTGCTGCGTGGTCGCGGCATGGCTGATGTCGTAGGTGTATTTCGAATCCAGGCTGGATTTGGAGTAGCGGTTCCGCTCGTTCTTGTTGTCGAACGTCGCCTTGTCCTTGATCGCGATCTTCACCGTCACCAGATCGCCCACGCGTGTGGCGCGCGGGTCGCGAAACATGTCCACACTCGCGTCCTGCCAGATCGAATTGCCCGCGCGATACACCGGCGGCGGCGTCTTGAGGCCGATGACGGGCACGTTTTCCGGGCCGAGACCTGAGCCGACCGGCGTCAGCGCCGGTTCCTGCGAAGTCTGTCTCGGATCGAAGGCACAGCCCCCGAGCGCCAGGACGGCGGCGAGCGTGCCGGGCAGGAGGACCAGCCTGAGCCGTCTCATGGCTTCTTCTTCTCCGGTGCTGCGGGCGGCTTCTTGCCTGGCCCTCTTGTGGACATCGCGATGATCGCCGCGAGCCGCGCCGCGCGCCTGCTGTCCATTTCGTTCATGACGGCGCTCGCCACACGCGGGTTGAGCTTGAGGAGCATGGAGGCGGCCAGTTCCTCGTCGAGAATGGCGAGCTGCTGCGCGGCGGCGTCCGGCTTCATCTTGGCGTATATGCCGACCACCGCCGCGTCCGCCTTACGGGAGAACTCGTCGCGGCGCGCCATCCAGCGGCGGTATTCGGCTATCTTCGCATTCAGTTCTTCGACGCGCTTGGCCACCTCCTTCTCGGTCTTCTTCAGTTCCATCTTCTGGCGGGCGTAGCGCGCCTCGGCGGCGGCATCGCCGATATTGCGGCAATACTGCTCGGCGGGCGAACTGGTCCCCGGCGTCGTCATGCGGGGCGGCGCGTCTTCGCCAGCCACGCCGGTGACCATGACGTCGTCCTCAGGCGCTTCTTCAGGCTGCGATTCCGGCACGGCCTCCGCTATGGCCCCGGTGGCTGCGGCTTGCCTGCCCTCCCCTTCCCCGGCGACGGCAGGCGGCGAGGCGTCAACCTGCGGCTTCCGCTCGGGCAATGGCGGGATTTCCACGCCGAGCGCCCCAGTGGCCACCGGCTCGACCGTGGCCGCCCAGGCCGAATGTTCAATCCCCCGCGTCTTCTTTCTTGGCGTCTTTCTCGGCTTCCTGGCTTTGACGGGCAATCTCGGCGGGGCGGGCTGAATGCGCCATGTCGGCGGTGCCGGGTGCATCGGCCTGCACGCAGCCTCGCCCGGCAGCAGCAGCGAAGTGAGCAAGGCCAACGCGCCCGCATGCGCCAGCCGCCACGTAAATGCAAATCCTGCTCTCATGACAGCGCTCATCATTGCACCACCAGATCCGCCTGCAGGGCTCCCGCTGATTTGATCGCCTGTAGAATGGCGATGATGCTGTTCGGCCTCAGGCCCATCCGGTTCAGCCCGGAAACAAGAGTTTGCAAATCCGTGCCCCGCATGATGGCGACGTTCCCCCCCTCCTGATTGGCGGTGACCGTCGTCCGCGGCGCAACCTCTGTCTCACCCTCGGCGAACGGATTGGGCTGCGAAACCTGCGGCGTTTCCGTCACGCGAACCGTCAGGGTGCCGTGCGACACGCCGACTGTTGAAATCTGCACGTCGCGGCCGATGACGATTGTGCCGGTCCGCTCGTCGATGACGACGCGGGCGGGCGTGTCGGGGTCCACGACCAGTTCGCCGATCTCCGCGAGGAAGCGCGTGGCGCTGACCCTGCCAGGGCGGGTGAGCGTGATCGTGCGCATATCGCGCGCTTCCGCCGGCCTAGTGCCGTAGCGCTCCAAACTGTAAGTATTGATGGTGTCGGCGACGCGGACGGAGGTGTTGAAATCCGGATTGAGCAGTTCCAGGAGCAGAAATTTGTCCTGGGCGAAGCGGCTCGGCGGCTCGCGCTCGACGAGAGCGCCATTGGGGATGCGCGCCGCTGTCGGCACGCCCTGCGTTACACGCTCCGCCTGCCCTGCCGCCGTGAAGCCGCTGACCGCCACCGGCCCCTGCGCCACGGCGTAAATCTGATTGTCCGCCCCGGCGAGCGGCGTCATGATCAGCGAGCCGCCGACGAGGGACGTCGCGTCGCCCAGCGAGGAAACCGTGACGTCGATCCGCGAGCCGCGGCCGATGAAGGCAGGCAGTTCCGCGGTAACGATCACTGCGGCGACATTGCGTGTGCGCGGTCTAACCGTACGGACATTGATGCCCATGCGGTCGAGCATGGATTGCAGCGCCTGCTCGGTGAACGGCGAATTGCGTAGTGTGTCGCCGGTGCCGTTCAGGCCGATGACGAGGCCGTAGCCCACGATCTGATTGGCGCGCACGCCGCCGATGGAGGTAATATCCTTGATGCGCGTCGTCCCCCGGATAGATGCCCCGGCGCCACCGGCGCCCGCGCCGTCCCCTCCCCCCCAACCGGAAACGAGGTCTTTGACGAGCATCAGCGGCGTAGCGGTTGTCCCGCCCGGCGCCGCCTCCTTCATGCATGTCAATACCCCCGCGGATGCCCCGTTCTGCGCGAAAGCCAGCAGGGCAAAGGCCACAGCGACCGCAGCCAGAAAGCGGGGTAGCAAGGGCGCCAGGACTCCGGCGAGGCTGAGCGCACGCTGCGTCATGGCCCGCTCACCCTCACCGTTCCATCCGGCTGCACCGTCCCCCGGATCGTGGTGCCGCTTTCGCCCCGAAGGTTGATCGACGCGCCGGGCACACCCGATTGCAGCGCGAGCGCCCTGCCGGTGATGACGAGGCCGCCGGAGGAATAGACGATCGGCACGGGCTTGCCCTGCTCAACGGCGTTGGCGGCGCGAACCCCGATGCGCGGTATCGGCTTGCCCGCAATCAGCGTCCGCCGCGCGACCTTGCCTATCAGGGCCTCGCGCGTCCTGGCGACGGGCAGCCGCTCCGCGCCGTTGTGGAATGCGCGCATGGTGATGTGCTCGGGGGCGATGGTGTCTCCCGGATAGATCGTGACCTTGGGCACCGGCAATTCTGCGGGAGCGCGCTGCGAAACCGCCGCCGCGGTCATTGCGAGAAAAGCGGCGATCAGAGCTGCAAGCCGGAGCGGTATATGATGCGCCATGGCGGCCTCTTTCCTGTTCGCGCTGCCCGGCGGCGTGCGGCGCGGCGCCGGTCGGCCCGGCAGCGTTCTTCCCATTGTTTCCCAAATCCGGCGTGAGTGCTGTCCGGAATTGCGTCTGAGTTAACGAATACTTGTCATCGTGCCATACATGCTGTCCGCCGTCTGGATAACCTTGGAATTCATCTCGTAGTTACGCTGCGCCTCGATGAGCCTCGTGATCTCCTTCACCGGATCGACGTTGGACGCTTCCAGATAGCCCTGGTAGATCGCGCCATAACCCGGATCGCCCGCCACGCCGGTCGTCGCCGTGCCCGACGCGGGCGTTTCCCGGTAGAGATTGCCGCCGATCGGCTCCAGCCCGGCATCGTTAATGAAATTCACCATGGTGAACTGCCCGAGTTCCTGCAGGTCCACCTGCTGGTCGATACGGGCGTAAACCTGCCCCGACTGGTTGATGATGATTTCGACGGCGTCGTCCGGCACCGTCATGGCGGGCTGAACCACATAGCCGTCGATGGTCACGATCTGCCCGGTGGAATTCAAATTGAATGTCCCCGCCCGCGTATAGAGCGACTCGCCGTTCGGCCCTTCGATCTGAAACCAGCCGCGGCCGTTGATCGCCAGGTCGAGTTTGTTAGGGCTCTGCAGAAGCACGCCCTGCTGATGCAGATAGCGCACCGCGGCGGCGCGCACGCCAAGGCCGATGCGCGCACCCTCGGGGATCGGCTCGCCGTCGGAGCGATTCGGGACGCCCGCCGCGCGCTCGACCTGATAGAGAATATCGGTGAACTCCGCGCGCGCGCGCTTGTACGCCGTGGTGTTGATATTCGCGACATTGTTCGCGATCACCTCGACGTTCAGTTCCTGGGCATTCATGCCCGACGCGGCGACGGACAGCGCTCTCACGGTTCGATCCTCATATCGTCATGCGGCTGAATTCGAGATAGGCGGCGGTGATCTTGTCGCGGATGGCGATGGCCGTCTGCAGCGAGAGATCGGCGGCGGTCACGGCCAGTACGGCCTCCTGCATCGGGACCGTACCCTGCATGGCGCCGATGGAGGCCGCCTCCGCCTTGCTCAGCGAGTCGGTGGTCTGGTTGAAGAGCTGCGTCAGCATGTCGGAGAAATCGCCGGGCAAGGCGGCGGCATCCTTGACCGGGGCGGTATTGCCGAGAAAAGCCGGGGAGGCAGGCTTGTTCTGCTGGACCGGCGTGCCGAGTGCGGCCGAAAGAGCCGAGAGTGAATCAAGCATATCTTCAAGAACTCCGCAGCAGATCGATGGTCATGGAGATCAGTTCGCGCGCCTGCTTGACCACCTGCAGGTTGGCCTCGTAGGAGCGGTTGGCCTCACGCATGTCCGCCAGTTCGATGAGCATGTTGACGTTGGGATACTTCACATTGCCCTTGGCGTCGGCGGCGGGGTGCGTCGGGTCATATTCGATCTTGTACGGCGACGGATCGAGGCCGATGCGCTCGGTCCGCACCATGCTGACGCCCGCCTCGCGGTCCAGTTCGGTGACGAAGGTGATGGTCTTGCGGGTATAGGGGTTGGCGCCGGGCGTATCGCCGGTCGAAGCATGGTTCGCCAGGTTCTCGGCCACGATCCGGACCCGATGCGACTGCGCCTCCAGCCCCGAGGCCGCCGCCGCGATGGAGAGCTGCAGCGGATCGATCACGGCTAGCCTCCCTTGGCGCTGGAGATGAGCATGCTGTTGAAGCTTTTCACGATGGCCGTGTTGAGCGAGTAGGCGCGGTTCACCTCGCCGGATTTGAGCAGTTCCTGCTCCAGGCTCACATCGTTGCCGGAGTAATAGACATCCCAGGTCGCGGCGGCGCCGACCGTCGGCGCGCCGCGCAGGCCCTCCGAGTCGGGGAGAAGATGACCGCGCTTGTCCGCTGCCATCCGTAACCCGGCTGTTTCCAGAACTTTCTCGAAAGGCTGGACGTCGATAGCCTTGTATCCAGGAGTATTCGCATTGGCGACATTGCCAGCAATCAAGGCTTGACGCGTGGTAAGCCATCGACTGTGCTGTGCTGCAACGTCGTACAGGCGAATAGGCTGCATGGAAACCCGATTATTGCTTGAGGCCGCACCGCTTTTTCCTGACAGGATGGCGAAGCAATCCCGCATTTCGCCAGGAGATGGGAAAGGTTAACCCGGCAGTCTTGTCCGAGGCTTATGAGCGGGGGAGAACGGGGCTGCTTATACGCTCCGCTCGCTCAGGTCCGCAGGCCGGTTGAACCACGCCACCAGCGTGTAGCTGATGATCATGAGGAGAAACCACGAGCCGAGTTTGGGCAGCCCGACGAAACTCCACCCGCCGACCTGATGGGGATACAGCCAGGTGCGGCTGAATGTGCCGATATTTTCGGCGAACCAGATGAACAGCGTCACGAGACCGAATCCGAGAAGCAGCGGCATCTGCCGCCTTTCGCGCCACGGCCAGTAGTAGACGTTCGCGCGCCAGAACAGCGCCGCCGTCGCCGCGAAAAGCAGATAGCGCATATCGGCCATGTAATGATGAGCAAAGAAATTCGCGTAGATCGCGACGCTCAGGGCCGCCAGCGCCCACAGAGGCGGATGACGGGTGAAATGGAAATCGAAAAGCCGCCAGACGCGAAAAATATAGCTGCCGATGGCGGCATACATGAAGCCCGTGAACAGCGGCACGCCCATGATGCGCAGGAGGTTCGGCTCCGGGTAAATCCACGATCCGGCGGAGGTCTTGAAGATTTCCATCGCCGTTCCGGTCACGTGATAGACGAGGATGACGGCAGCTTCGGCAGGCGTCTCCAGCCTGAAGACGAGCAGTACGATTTGCACCGCGATCGCGGCCACGAGGAGAAAGTCATAGCGCGCGAGCCAGGCGCCCTGCGGATAGATGAAATGCGAACCGAGCAGAAGCGCCACCATGATACCGCCGAACAGGCAGGCCCACGCCTGCTTCATCCCAAAACGGATGAATTCGTAGAATGCCGCGGTGACGCGTCCGCGCGCCATGCGGGCGCCGAGCGCCCTTTCCGCCGCAATGAATCGGCGCAGCGGCCGCCATTGCGCTGCAGCGCTGGTCTCGGCTCCGGGGCGATGCGGGGCAGGCGCGCGGCGCGGCGCGTGTTCGAGGCGACGGGGAGGCGTGTCGAGCATTGATGGCGGGGCTTCCGGAGACGGGGCGAAGAGGAGCCGTCATTCCAGCCTGCCAATCGGGCGAAGAGAAGGCGTGCCGCCCTACCCTCGAAACAGCATGGCAATCTGTTCGGCCGACCTGCGCAGGAAACATCATCGTCGGCCGCAGAAACAGGGGGCGGCAACCAGCGCGGCGATCATCGCGAATGCGCTCAGCCAGCGGAAAAGACAAACTTCACCGCCGCTTGCAAATCGGCGTTGGCCGTGGCGGTCCCGGTGGATGATCCTTCTTGTATTGAGCGAGGATCGGACCGAGGGTTTCCTTCGGCCAAAATTTCGGAGAACGGATCGCTTTCAAACAGGAAGCGTTCCAATATAATCCAGCACGCGACAGCGAGCGGTGGGCCTTCACGGCTTGCGCGACGGCCGTGATGTCGGCTGCCTCGGGATATACGTATAACGTCGTCGGATTCTCCTTCACCATCGCGACGATTTGCCGGGCATCCGACCGCGACCAACTCGTGCAGCCATTGCTACGGCCACCGGCGTAATTCACGAGGCGCCCAAAGGGAACGTAGCCGTCGCTGTTCGCGTAGGGGCTGCGCGGTTTTTTTAGAAGACACACTCCCCTTAACATGACGGCCGCATGTCCGCCGATCTCGCGCTGTCTCGCGTTTGCAGTGTCGCCTTCACCGTCAAACTGCACGAATGAGCGCAACAAAAACGCGTCCTTTCGCCGTGAGACGCGATAATAGCCTTTGAAAGACGTCTTCGTCTCAGCGGTTACATAGGCTCCGCCAGCGGTCAGTTTAGAATCCAACGCGTTACTGAAGTTCTTCGCGCACCGTCTTCCGTTTGCGAAATTTGTGATGCCTTTCAGATGGCGACCGTTGCCGTGCCCCGCCGGAGTTGCACGAAATGATCGTTTAGCTTCGCAGATAATGTAGAACCGTCTTCCAAAACCATTGGGGCGGGTCGCGTCCATGGCAAAGTAGCAGGGGTTTTTGACCGCGCCCTCACGCACTTTTCGGAAATAAAGGGCACGCGCCCTTTGCAAGACCACTGGTGCAATTTGAGCTTTGCCTTTGCCGACGTGACTGGTCAGCCAAGCTGGAATGGGCTGTGGAGTCCGTTGCGCAACTCCCATCTCTCTGATTCAATTAAATAAATTGATTCGGAGGGGACCGATGGCACGGCGTG
>JBNKDX010000053.1:0-10085 GCA_050288485.1 Rhodomicrobiaceae bacterium
CAGCGTCGGCATCTCCTGTCAACGTTGCAACGCCGTTCGTTTTATAGAAAACGTCGGTTCCATTGTGGCTAAAAGAAGCGCTGCCGAAATCGAAATGCTGATATTCGGCCTTAAGGGACAAGGCATGGCTCAGAGAATATTCGACACCGGCGCCAATCGTCCAACCCAAAAGCGTCTCGCTCGCTCCGAAATCGAAATCCGAAGTCTTCCCCTTACCAGATACAGACAGGAAGTTCTGTCCCACATAGTGGGCGTCAACGTCAACGTTCGCGAAAGCGAGGCCGCCCTTCACGTAGAATAAGGTATTATCGGCAGCATAGCCAAGACGCCCGGTGATGTCACCGTAAAGGCCGGTAGAGAACGAATAAGTTCCGTCGAGCGAACATTTTTGCCCGGAGTGCTGCCCTCTGCAGGTTCTCTTATCGTCTTCATCGAACAATTTGGATGATTTGCTTCCCGACAGATTCAGGTAGCCAAGATCACCCTCAACGCCATAAACCACGCGCCCACGCTGGATGTTGTACCCGATCTGTGCGCCAGCTATGAGACCGTTGGTTCCGATATTTGTCGTCATGGTGGGATCGTTCACCATGTAATCATAGGTGTCCGTCACATCGACATCGCCCCACGCGCCGCCGATATGTCCGCCCACATAAAGCCCGGTCCACAGCGCCGCCGGTGACCAGTATGGCGTGTCCTTCAAGCTGCCCGGATAGCCGAGATCAGCCGCCTGCGCAACGCCGGCCGCGCCAAAACACGCTGCTAAAACAGCAGCATACGCAACTGCTCTCATAACACTCCCTCAATGTCTGCCCAAAGAATATTGCCCCAGCCTAGCCCGCCCCGGGGACCAGCCTCGCTGCTATTCATGGCACATCCAGAAAAGAAAGGAATGCGACAGTGTGGTTTCCCACGCCTAATGTGTCGACACTGTGTCGGATTGGTGACAGGGATGTTGTCGGCGGCCCAAGAGAGCGCCGTTCATCGGTGAGCGCGAAGATGGCCGGAGAATAGCGCTTGAATTGTATTACGTTTCAAATAACCGTGGAGGTGAACCTCCAGGTGGGATTTCGAAATTGCGGCGTCATCGTGCGGACAAGGATTTCGCCATGATGTGTCCTTGATGCCTCTTCAGCAAGCTGCCGCCTGTCCTCTCCGCCATGGCCGCGGACGATGCCCGATCATCGTGCGACGCCTCTGCCCCACACGCGACCCTCGAAAACAAACCTTGAGGCCCGAGAGGCGCCCGCCACCTCACTGGAAGTAGAATGGAAACACGAAGCGATGGCGGCCGCCTTTGAGGGCGGCGGGCGGAGGCGGAAAGGGCGACGCGCTGCGTACCGCGGCCAGCGCCGCCTGATCCAGCGCCCGCCTGCCGCTGGACCGGACGACCCGCGCCGACAGCAGGCGGCCGGAACGCGAGAGCGCAAAGGCGATCCTGACCATGCCCCGCCCCATCCCGCCATTGGGCTTGTTGGCGGCCAGATGCGCCAGCACTTTGCGGCGGTAAGCGCGTGTGTAGGCCCGCCAGGCTGAATTCCGGGCGGAATCCGCATACTGCCGCGTACGCGCCGGTGCGACGCTCGCGGTTGCCGCTTTGCGGGTCGCCTGCTGACCGCCCGCCGGTTCTACTTTCTCGCTCGGCGGGAGCGATGAATCGGGGCGAGATTCCTCAGTCCGGACGGGCGAGAGGCGGACGCCATCGTCGCCGGTTTTGGACATGCCGGGTTCCGCAATCTGTTGCGGCTCGTGCTCAGAAGGCGGTTCCGGGGAAATCTCCGCCTTTGGAATGACCGGCTCGGACGGCGTGTCCGCCTTGGCTGGCAGCGTCACGTGCACATCCGGCTGCAGCACCGGATCAGGGTTCGTCACCGGTTCCACCGTCACCGGAACCGGAACCCGATCCTCCGTCGCGCCGCCAACCTGCGGCGACGGTTGCGTTTCCAGCGGCCGCGAGACCTCCTCCTTCTCCGTGAAACCGCCTCCCGCACCACTGGCTTCGCCCGCCACCGGCTCCGCTACAGGCCGCTCCGGCGCCTGCGGCGTCCGCACACTCACCAGTCTTATGCTGACGGGCGGTATCGCCACGATCGAAACGTCCGGTATGGGAAGGAGCGAGTGCGTCAAAGCATAAAGGACAACGCTACCATGAACGAAAACGGACACCATAAGGCTGCTCCAGTAAATCACTCTTGCGCCGCCGGGAACGCCGCGCCGCCGCGCCGCCTCCGTATGAAGGCGCCACATCGCCGGTAAGCCATCGTCGCCAAACGCCATGCCGGTACCCGGGCTGCCGCTATCCAGGAGTGATGATACGACACATGCGCGTCAAGATTGCACTTCTTTAGGCCGCAACCGCCCGCTTAGCAACCCCATACGCATTCTTCCGGAGGGCGTGGCGCACGCAAAAAAAAGGGGACGGCGGAACCGTCCCCTATTCATGGTCGCAAGTGGTGCGTGCCGCGCCTATTTCAGCGGCACGTCGTACTCGTCCTGGAAGTGGTAGGTCAGACGGCCACGGACGACCAGGAGATCGTTGTCATCCCGCTCGGTGACCTGATATTCCTTCCAGCGGCAGTGATAGTCGTTCCAGTTCCACGTGTTTTTGGCATCGGCGAAATCGTAGTAAAGCCCCTCGACGCCGATGCTCATATTCGGACGAAGCTTATACTCGGCGCCCGCGCCCACGACGAAACCAATCCGGCGATCATCGTTGTCAGAAAGCGTGAACGAGCCGTTCTTGCCCTTCTCCTGATTCATGCCTTCCATCGTGATGGCGACATCCTGCGCATCGAAACCCGCGAATGCGACACCACCGGTCAAATAGACCAGCAGGCTGCCGCGGGCATAGCCGAGGCGGGCGCGAAGGCTGGCGAGGTAGTCGAGACCGTCAGCAAAGCTGACATCGCCTTCGAGGCCGAACACCCTGCCGCCGGACTGCCAGTTGTGCCCGACATGGACGCCGCCAACGAGGGTGGTGTCGTCGTCGTTGTGGTCGAATTTGACGCGTTTGTCCCATTCTTTCCAGGGATCGCAATACTTATTGCCGCCGGGCTTTTTGCCGCCTTCCGACTCGACCACTACGTCTTTGCCGCGCTTCCTATAGCAGTGGCGCTCCTGGCCATTTACGCTCGGGCCGTCGTTCCACAGCGCACCGATGTGGCCGCCGATGTAATACCCGCTCCAGATCGGAGCCGGAGCATACGCCGCCTCATCCTTCAGCGACGCATCCCCGCCGAGCCCCCCGGCTGAGGCCGCGCCAGCCGCCCCGATACCAGCCGCAAGCGCGGCCGCAAACACAAGCTTCTTCATACTTCTCCCCATAGCTGTGCCCCGAATACGCACTACCCCATACCGATCCTCACGGATCGGTATTTATCCTCAGACAATTATGATTCCCCGATTCCGGCAACGAAATCAGACAAGTAACCAGGTGGGTCGTGGCGGTCTGTGGCAGATCAGATACATAATGCATAACTAATAGATGCAATAACACGCAAACACACTAAGTAGTTGTCACGTAGAGCAAAAAGAGACCGGGCTATTACACCCGGTCCCGTAGAGATACAGAGGAGGATTTCAGACGATTTTTATTTGAGTGGCGCGGAGCTGCCTCCGGTCAGCTTGTAGCTGACGCCGATTTTGATGGCGTCGAAGCTCAGATCGACGCTGTCGTCGACCGGAAGCGTGCCGCCGCCAACGAAGTTCAGAGTGGTGTCTTCCTCGCCGAGATCGACGTGCGAGTATTCGACACGCACGCTGAAGCGATCATTGAAGGCGTGCTCAAGGCCGACGCCCGCAACCCAGCCGAAGTGCGACTCGTCGCCTTCAAGGAAGGGGACGGCGGGCGACAGGAATCCGATCTCCGTCGACACATTGCCCCAGGCGAGACCGCCGAAGCCGTAGAAAAGCGTGCTGCCGGAGGCATAGCCGAGGCGAGCAACGCCCGTGGCGTACCAATCGAGTTCGCGCTGGCAGTTCAGGAGGAGGACGCAAGATGACGACCCGTCGATGGCGGAGCCGTTGTACCCGGCTTCGAGACCGTACACGATGTCGCCACGCTGCCAGTTGTAGCCGATATGCGCGCCATAGATGGCGCCGTTCACGTCGTATTTTGACTGGAGCAGCGGAATGCCCACCAACTCACCGGAGGTATCGCCAACGCCGAAACCGGCGGAACCGCCGATATAAAGCCCGCCCCAGTCCGGGACGTAGGTCTGGACGACCGGTGCGTCCTTCAGCGAGCCGCCATAGAGATCGCCAGCATGCGCCGGCGCAATAGCCATTACTGCCGCAATAGCAGCCACAAGTGTTTTCTGCATTTGAATTCCCTCAATCATGCCCAAAGAAACGCAAACGCAACACGCACTCGTGCCCCAATTCACTGAGACCCCATTCGGGCCGCCGCGGGAGCCGCATGGACGCGACGTTATGGTGATTCGGAGGAATATTGCTCGCGCTCTTCCCCGCGCGGCGACAATTCTGCCTAGTGTTGCAGCATTACGTCAATTGACCTATCTATTAGTGCATTGCATCTCGATACAACTACGTACGGTTGTAGCTCTCGCGCCAATTTTCAAGTCCGATACACGCCGCATCAGAATTCCTTGCATTCCGCCTCACAGCTTCCGCGAATCGTACGCCCAGTGCAGCAGCGCCTGACGCTGCTTGCGGCGGCAGGCGAAATCGCCGGGTTCGCAATGCTTCCTGATCTGCGCCGCGTGGCGGCGGATGGCGCGCCAGCGTCTGATCTGGCGCTCGTCGTCAGGGCATCGCCGCCCCAGGTAATAACGGCAATACCACTGGAACCATCCCCGCGGGTCTTCCTCGTATATCCACCCCTTGCGCCGCCATTCCGACAGCGGCTGAGAAGCATTGACGCCGAAGAAATTCAGCGCGGGATCGTGGAACGCATGGCAGAGCTTGGCCCGCGCGAACCAGTCCGGCGGGAACTCCGCAGCGCAATCCGTCATGTATTTTCCGCCGAAGACGCCCAGTTGGAGCATCTGCTTCGGCGTGAGTTCCGGTGTGAAATCGGGGTGGAAGTTCCGCCCCACGGGCTCAGTGAGATGGTAAATGTAGCCGGTTTGCATGAGGTCATTGACCACCACCCGCTTTTTCTTCATCGGTGCATACCGCGGTTCGAGCAATGCGAGGGGGCGCCACCGGCGCTTGCCGTGGAAAGATATCCCTGTCAGCCTTGTGCCAACCATGACGGCCGGGCGGCGGCAGGCGACAACGAGGAGGGACGGGATGGACAGCGCGGAGCGCCGCGTTCGGCAGGCGATTATCGAAAAATGCCGGTGGATGAGCGCCAATGGCCTGACGGAAGGCACCTCCGGCAATGTTTCGGCGCGCTGCGGCGATCGGATGCTGATCACACCCAGCGCCACGCCCTACGACAAGCTCAAGCCGGAGATGATCGCCTCGATGCCCATCGGCGGTGATTACGGCGCGTGGGAGGGGCCGCTGAAGCCGTCTACGGAATGGCGGTTCCACCTCGATATCATGATGGCGCGGCCCGAGGTGGGGGCCATCGTCCATGCGCATTCCACTTTCGCCACGGTGCTCGCCATCCTCCGCCGCGAAATCCCAGCCTGCCACTACATGATCGCGGCCTTGGGCGGCGATACCGTGCGCTGCGCCCGCTACGCCACTTTCGGCACGAAAGCCCTGTCGCGCAACGCGCTGGCCGCCCTCGAAGGCCGCAACAGCTGCCTGCTCGCCAATCACGGCATGATCGCCACCGGTCCCGATCTGGACAAGGCGATGTGGACCGCCGTGGAGCTGGAAACCCTTGCGCGGCAGTATTATTACGCGCTCGCGCTCGGCAAACCGGCGATCCTGTCCGCCGCCCAGATGGACGACGCCCGGAAAGGGTTCGCCACCTACGGGCTTCAGCCGCCGCCGAAACCCGCACCCCAGCGCCGTCTCACTCCGGCGTCGGCGCGGCGCGGCTCCGCAGCACCAGCCCGGCGCCCACCACGATCAAAGCGCCCGTGACCACCGCCACGATCTCTGGCAGAGGCAGGAGGGCCGCCCCGAAGACTTCGACCGGCGCCCAGATATCCGGACCGAAAAGCTCAATCAGGAAGGCGTGCGCGGCCGGATCGGTGACGATGGTCTGACCGGCAATCCAGCCCAGCAGCGCGCCGCCCGCCCACACGATGATGGGGTAGCGCGTCAAAAGGGCCAGCACCAGCCGCGCCCCCGCCACGATCAGCGGAATGCTGGCGGCGAGGCCGAACACGAACAGCGCCGTATGCCCCTTCGAGGCGGCCGCGATGGCGATAACGTTGTCCAGGCTCATGACGATGTCGGCCACCGCAATGATGCGCACGGCCTGCCAAAGCCGCTCCCCGGCGGCGATGCTCCCGTCCCTGCCGCCGTTTTCCTCGGGCATCAGCAGTTTCACGGCGATGTAGAACAGCGCAAGCCCGCCGGCGATCTTGAGATAGGGCACGGTCATCAGCGTGGCCACGACCAGCGTGAAGGCGATGCGCATCAGGATGGCCACGCCGGCGCCCAGCACCATGCCCCACATGCGCAGACGCCTCGGCAGCTTGCGGCAGGCCAGCGCGATCACGACGGCGTTGTCGCCCGCAAGCAGAATGTCGATCCAGATGATCTGAAGCACGCCCGCCCAGAATGCCGCCATGCTCATGTCGGCCCACAGGGCGGCAAACGAAGCGTTCCAAGACGCCGTGTCGAACAGTTCCATCAGACAAAAGCGCCCTTTCTTTCCGCGCGAGCTGCGGCTACGGGATCAGCCCTCTGTTGCAAGCGCGTCGAGGATGACAGAGCGTCGAACGCCTGGTCCCCCGGCGGCCGGCCAGCCACTCGTATGCAGATGGGAATTGCAGCGCGGATATTCCAATTCGTTGATTTCCGTACACCAATTTCGGGGGATTTTGCTTCGGCAATGCCGCCATTCCGCCACATGCCGTCCCATTGTCCAGCGTCCTAGTACGCCCCGCAGGAAATCCTGACCCCCTTGCCGCAAGCGCGCACAGGATTTCCTGCGGGTTAAGCGTACTAGCAAGCTATTGACTCTAGTACAGCTTTTCCGAAGCAAGTTCGCTCGCGCACGCACGGCAAATGGGGTGCGAACTTGCTTCGGGCTGTACTAGCCGCGATCACCGGTGGACGACGATGCTCGAATCGGGATGCGCCTTCATGAGCCGGAACAGCTCGCGCGCATTCGCCGGGTGGAGGCGGATGCACCCATGAGACGCACGGCGCCCGAGCTTGCGGATATCGTAAGAGCCGTGAATGGCGTAGCCGCCGTAGAAGAAGATGGAGTGCGGCATCGGGGCGTCGTCGTATTTGCTGGAGCGGTGAAAGCGATGCATGGATTGCGGACGGAAACGCCCCGTCGGCGTGACATAGCCGCGGCGCGCCGTCGAAACGGGCCAAGTGTACCGATGGACGCCGTTCACATAAACGCGCATCCGCTGCTCCGACAGGTCTATCCGCGCGATCACTTTCGCATGCGCCGATGTGGCAAAACAAGCGGCGATGACCACGACGGCCGCAGCCAGCCAGTTGAGACACTTCATGTTTCCCCCGTCTGTCGTCAGTTCACCTCTGCGCCGCGCCCTGCAATGCATGCCGTTACCGGCTTAAACATCAATGGACGGAGCGCGGTAAAGAATGTGTTGACCCGGCGGCCGTTCATTAAGATTTTTTGCTAAAATACGCAGTTTCAACGTACCGCTGCGCGCCGTGCCGGAAGTTATGCCGAACGAGCGTATGCCCCCGGCCGAGAAATCCTCGCTCACGCCGCGCACCACGGCGCCCCGGTTACGCCTTTCCCGAACTTGCAATAACGGCGCGCGCCGGATCCGGGATGCCCGGTTTCACGGAATCTTCATCATATCGTCTTTGGGAAAGAGTGAATCATACTCGCGGCTTTTGGCGGTTCCCGCGCAATAGACTTTCAACGAACTTGCTTTAGCGTTCGAGGTATGCGCGCGTTTCGACAGCGCATTCGCCGGTAATCAGGACCGCCCATGCCGCCTTTGCCACGTCCGGTCACCAAGGACTATTTTCGCAGGCGCTTGTGGCTGGCCAATCTGGCGATTGCCCTGAGCCTGCTTATTACGGTCGCCGTCGGCTGGACGATGCTGTCCTCTTTCGAGGTGCACGGCAGCTACGCAAGGGCCATGACCGATCTCCTCGGCGGGATCGACGACTTCGAATCGGAACTGGCGTGGCAATCCGCCCGCCCCGAAACCGGCGAGCCGCGCCGGCTGCTGCGGGCGAAGTTCAGGGATCTCGTCGAACTCTATACCTACTTGGCGAAGCACGACGGCGAGGAGCACGGCGACCTGGACGACCAGTGGCGTCTCATCAAATACGACCTGCAGATCAATCCCGAGGTTCTGAACGCGCGCTACGGTCTGGCCGGCAAGACCATGCCGCCGCTGTTGAGAGCGCTCTGGCACGGCTCCCCTGAGGGTGTGAAAGCGCTGGAAGCGAGGGTCCGGCAGTTCGCTATCCTCGGCTACAAGCTCATGCAACTGCCCGGCCCCTCCAGCGCCGTCTATCGGGCCGAAATGGCCGCCCTGCGCACGATGATGAGAACCGAGCTGCGCCCCGCGTTTCAGGCCGCCCTGAACGCCATCGGCAGCAGCACCGCGCGCACCGCGCAGCTCGCCTTCTATCTGCTCGTGCTTGCCGCGCTGGCGGGCATCGGCGCGTCGGTCCTCAGCGCCCTGTTCATCTTCCAGCCGATGCTGCGGTCCGTGCTGGCGTCCCAGAACGCGCTCACGGCCGAACGCGACCGCGCCCTGGCCTCCGAAACGGCGAAGGACGAGTTCCTGTCGTTGATGAGCCACGAACTGCGCACGCCGCTCAACGGCATTCTCGGCTTCACGAACCTGCTTCTGGGAACGCCGCTCAATACCAAGCAGAAGGACTATGCCGAGACCATCCAGAGTTCCGGCGTCACGCTCCTCGACCTGCTCAACGACATCCTCGACATGACCCATATCGAAGCGGGGGCGCTGGAGTTCGAGGAGGTGGCCTTTTCGCTCCAGGATGTGACCGCCGAGGTCCTGAACCTGCTCGGACCGCAGGCCTTCGCCAAGCGCCTCGACCTCGCGGCCTATGTCGATCCCCATCTGCCGGACAGCGTGGCGGGCGATGTCGGCCGCATCCGCCAGATCCTGCTGAAGCTCGTGGGGAACGCCATCAAGTTCACCGAGCGCGGCGGCATCGCCATCGAGATCAAGCCCTCCGGCGTGCTGCCGGACGGCAGTTGCATCATCCTGTTCACGGTGACGGACACCGGCATCGGCATCCCCCGGAACAAGATCGCGCGCGTCTTCGACCATTTCACGCAGGTCGACAGCTCATCGAGCCGCAAGCACGGCGGCGCGGGTCTCGGCCTGCCGATCTGCAAGAAGCTGGTCGAGCTGATGCATGGCGAGATGGGCGTGGAGAGCACGCTGGGCAAAGGCACGACCTTCTGGTTCAAGATCGCCCTGACCGAAGTGACGCCGCTCTCCCAGAACATTCTGGAAAACATGCGCCTGACCCTGGCGGGCCACCGCATTCTCGTCGTTGACGACAACGCGTTGAACCGCACCATCTTCCGGCAGCAGCTCAACAGCTTCGGCGCCGAGGTGGATTGCGTCGCCGGGGGACGCGCCGCGCTCAGCGCGCTCGCCGACGCCGACGAAAGCGGCCGCCCCTACGAAATCGCGATCATCGACCACATGATGCCGGAGATGGACGGCGTCACCCTGCGCAAGCTGATCCGCGAGCGGCCGCAATATGCGGACGTCAAACTGATCATCTCTTCCTCCGGCGGCATCGCCTACGATCAGCAGGCGCGCGCCCTGGGCTTCGATGCGGCGTGCCCCAAGCCGGTGGTGCAGGTCAAGCTTATCCGCCTGCTCGTGGACCTCCTGGAGCGGAAAGGCCGCGCTCCCGCCTGGGAAAGCGCCGCGGTTTCCGGGGTGCGCCCGCGCGCCGGCGGCGAGGGAGCGAAGGACAGATATGCCCGCCTGCTCGTCGCGGAGGACAACCCGATCAATCAGCGGCTGATCACGACTGCGCTGACGCAGGCCGGATTCGTG
>JBNKDX010000054.1:0-10081 GCA_050288485.1 Rhodomicrobiaceae bacterium
GTGTCCCAGAACATGCCTGGTGCGCTGCAGCGGTTTGGCAGGGTGCTGGGCGACTGGTGGGAGCGCACGTCCCCGAAGTGGCTGTTCCTGGCGATCGTCGTTCTCGCAGCGGGGCTTTGGGCCGGGCTGGCCGCGGGGGCCGCGCAGTCGGTAGACCATTTCCGTAAATGGGACCAGGACGAGCCGCCGCCTCCCTGGCGCCGCTCGGCGTCGGCTGCCTGGGTGATCGTGCTGCGCGCGTTGCCTCCCCTTGCCGCGGCGACGTTCCTCTATTCCGCGCTGACCTCCTTCGATTTGCTGCCGCCGCCGGCCACGGATCTGGTTTTCGCCATCGCGGTGGTCCTCAGCATCGTGGGAGCCGTGCAGGCCGTGGCGCAGACGGTGCTGGCCGTCAAACGCCCGCAGTGGCGTCTCCTCGATCTGTCCGGCGATGCAGCTGCGAGGCTCTACAGGCGGCTTCTGCTCCTCGCCGCGCTCTATGGGCTGGACATTGCCGTCGGCACCCTCAGCCATGTGGCGAGCCTGCCCTATTCGCTCACCATCGTGCAGAGCATCCTGGCCAGCATCGCCATCGCGGCCCTGCTCATATCCATCCTGCGCATTCAGGACGGCGAGAAACGGGAGGACGGTTCGCCGGGGCGGATCGGGCCGGCCTATGTGCGCGGGCCGCTCTGGGTCATCGCCCTGGCCATTCTCGGCGCGGCGCTGACCGGCTATGTGGCCCTGGCGCGTTTCATCGCCGGGCAGCTCATCGTCACCGGCACGATCATCGTCATCGCCTATCTGTGCCTGATCTGGGCGGGCGCCTTCGGCTACAGCTTCGGCGACGATCTCGCACCGGCAGGCAATTGGCTGAACAAGAAGGCCGGGCTGGAGCATCGCCGCCGCGAGCAGCTCGCGCTGCCGGTATCCCTGCTTCTCAAGGGCCTCGTTTTCCTTGTCGCCGTCCCGGCTGTTCTGCTGATGTGGGGCTTCGACCTGCGGGACATCGGAGAGTGGTTCGAGAAGGCGCTGTTCGGCTTCGACGTCGGGACCATGCGCATCTCGGTGACGACGGTTATCCTCGCGGTCGTCATCTTCGTTCTCGCCTTTGCGGGCGCCAAGGCTTTCCAGACATGGCTGGATCTCCGTGTGATGGAGCCGGCGGGCATTGAGGAGAGCGTGCGCGACTCCGTGCGCACCGGCGTCCGGTATCTGGGGGTGGGCATCGCCGCTGCGCTCGCGGTGTCCTACGCAGGTTTTGACCTGTCCAATCTTGCCCTGGTCGCCGGGGCCCTGTCGGTTGGCCTCGGTTTCGGCATGCAGAGCATCGTGGCCAACTTCGTCTCCGGCCTCATCCTGCTCGCGGAGCGTCCCATCAAGGTCGGCGACTGGGTCGTCATCGGCGCCGATGAAGGCACCGTGCGCCACATCAGGGTGCGCGCCACCGAAATCGAGACTTTCGACCGCGCGAGCGTCATCATCCCCAACTCGCAGCTCGTCTCCCAGACCGTGAAGAACTGGACGCTGCACAACAATACCGGCCGCGTGACGGTCACGGTCGGCGCGCATTACGACAGCGATCCCGAGGAGGTGCGGGACATTCTGCTGGAAGTGGCCAAGGCCCACCCGCTGGTGCTCTCGACGCCCGAGCCGTTCGTGCACTTCTCCGATTTCGGCAACAGCGCGCTGACATTCGATCTCTACGTCTACCTTTCCAATGTCAGGCAGTCTTTCGCGGTTCGCACGGATCTGCGTATTGGCGTTCTCAAAGTTTTCCGTGCGCGCGGCATCGAGATCCCATATCCGCAGTCCGACGTGCATCTGCGCGATCTGGACTGGATCAAGCGCGCCATCATGGAGCGGCTGGCGAAAGGACGCGCGGAAGACGTCCCGCCCACGGTCAAGGCATTCGACGCGGATAGCGACGCGGAGGACGCGCAGGACACTGACGGCGAGGGCGACAATGGTGGAATGAACGGCGCGTGAGATGAGGGAGACGCGCGCTGGCTGAAACAGTGACCACATCAGTTATCCCGGTCTGCGAGGCAAAATGTGGACGGCCTGCGTTCTGACGATCTTTCCTGAAATGTTTCCCGGCCCCCTCGGCCTGAGCCTTGCGGGGCAGGCGCTGGAGCGCGGCCAATGGCGACTGGACGCCGTCAACATCCGCGACTTCGCCACGGACAGGCACCGCACCGTGGACGACACGCCCGCGGGCGGCGGTCCCGGCATGGTGATGCGCGCCGATGTGACCGCTGCCGCCATCGACGCCGCGCGCGCCCGCCATCCCGGCCTGCCGCTCGTCTACCTTTCGCCGCGCGGGACGCCGCTGACGCAAAGCCGCGTGCGCGCCCTGGCCGACCGGCCCGGCGTGATCCTCCTGTGCGGCCGTTTCGAGGGCGTGGACCAGCGCGTGATCGACGCGCGCGGCGCGGAGGAAATCTCGATCGGCGATTATGTCCTGTCCGGCGGCGAGCCGGCGGCTCTCGTGATGATCGACGCCATCGTCCGCCTGCTGCCGGGCGTCATGGGCGCCGCGGCGTCGGGCACGGAGGAAAGCTTCGAGAACCGGCTTCTCGAATATCCGCAATACACCCGGCCGCGTGAGTGGGAAGGGCGCGCGATCCCGGATGTGCTTCTGTCCGGCGACCATGGCGCCATCGCGGCCTGGCGGCGCCGTCAGGCGGCCGAACTGACGCGTGCGCGCCGTCCCGATCTGTTGCGGGGCGGTTCAGGGCCGGAGCCTGAGGATTAACGCCGGTTACGCCGATGGCCGGGCTTCCCCGGCCATCCGTATGTTCATTGCCGCGTCCGGCTGTCAGGCCGCGCGCACCTGATGCAGGAAATGTTCGACCTCATGGCGCAGCGACTCGGCCTGCGTCGAGAGATCGCGCGCCGCGTTCAGCACCTGTACGGCTGCGCTGCTTGCCCCTTCGACCGCCTGTTGCACATTGGTGATGTTCTGCGCCACTTCGGCGGTGCCTTGGCTCGCCTGATGCACATTGCGGGCGATTTCCTGCGTCGCCGACCCCTGCTCCTCCACCGCGCTCGCGATCGAGCCGGAAATCGAGTTCACATCCTGGATGGTGCTGGCGATGCCCTCGATGAAGGCCGTCGCGTGCTGCGTCGAAGCCTGGATGCCCGCGATCTGATTGCTGATCTCGGCGGTGGCTTTCGCGGTCTGGTCGGCCAGGGCCTTCACCTCGCTCGCCACGACGGCGAAGCCGCGCCCCGCCTCGCCCGCGCGAGCAGCCTCGATTGTGGCGTTGAGAGCCAGGAGGTTTGTCTGCGAGGCAATCTCGGTGATGAGGGCCACGACATTGCCGATGCGGCCGCCGGCCTCGGCCAGAGCGCGCACCTGCTGCGTGGTCTGCTCGGCCTCGGACGCCGCCTTGGCCGCGGCCGCGTTCGACTGATGCACCTGCTGCGCGATCTCGCGGATGGATGCCGATAGCTCCTCTGCGGCGCTTGCTACCGAGTTCACGTTGGTTGAAGCCTCCTCGGAAGCCGCCGCCACCGCCGCGCTGCGGTCGGTGGTCGCCGCGGCGGTCTGTGTGAGCTGCTCTGCTGTCGAGCTGAGCTGCGCTGACGCCGCGGCGACGATCTCCACGATGCCGCCGACGGCGCGCTCGAAGGAATCGGCCAGGGCCGCCATATCCGCTTTCCTCTGCTCCGCCGCGCGCGCCTCCATCTTATGCTGGGCCTCGGCATCGGCCTGAGCCTTTTCGGCAGAGACCACTTTGAAGCGCTCGACGGACTGTGCAATGGCTCCGATTTCGTCCTCGCGGTCGAGGGCTGTGAGACGGAACTCAAAATCGCCTTCCGCAAGCCGCTTCATGCCGTGGTCCAGTTCGCTGAGCGGCCTGACGACGCCGGAAATTGTGGTCCACATTGCGAAGAAGACGGAGCCCGCCGTCAGGACAAGCAGCACGATCATGACCGTAACGGCCGTACCGAAGGCGGCGTGCGCTATCTCGTATTGTTGTTGTGCCACGCGGGTTTGCAGTGCGACGAGTTTGCTGATGGCGTCGCTGACGGGATCGATCGCGGCGTACAGCTTGTTTATGACGAACGCGTCGAGCGCCGCCTTGTCCTGCCTCTGCATGATTTCATTGAGTTCGGCGGTAGCGGTGTCGGCCTCTGCCATCAGCCGCTGGGCGTCGTCGGCCAGCCTTTTTTCTTCCGGCACCATGTATGTGCTGGAATAGGCTTTCCAGTGTTCCTTCAGCTTGTCCATCGCCTCGGCAACGGCGTTGCGGCCTTCCCGCCAGGAGAAATTGCCGTTTCGAACCTTGTGCGAGGCATCCACGATATTGACGGCGTAATAGTCGGCGACGGCCTTCAGATCGCGCAAGGGCACCACACGGTCGTTATAGACGGTTTCGAGCCCGTCGTTGGCGACGTTTGCGGCGTAATAGCCGATCCCGGCGATGGCGACTGTCATCACGCAAAGGAGGGTCAGCGCAGCCAGCAGCCGGGCTTTGATCGTGCGCATCATGGTTGCCTCGATGGAAAGACATTCGGGCGCACGGTGCGTGCGCTGCAGTTGCAGGCAGGATTGCACGCATGGGTTGAATAAACATGTGTGGGATCCCGCAAAAAGCGAGCATGCCGGTTAAGGTCCCGTCCACCGTAACCGCCGCGCCCGATTACGGTCCGGAAACCTTGCGGCAAGGGCATCGACAAGCGCAAAAAATTGCTTTATCACGTCTGCCAGTCTTCCGACTTGACGGTGCCTGCGAGCTGCATCTCGCGGCCGATGCCGGGACGGCGCGGCGTTTCCGCCCGCCTTTTTAAAGGAATTCAAGCGCAGCGACATCGGCACGACCGGCGAGCTGGCCGAGCGAAGGGCAACAGCTATGAACGTTATTGAGGAATTCGAGAAATCTTACGCCGCTGAGCTGGCGGCGAAGCGCGACGTGCCCGAGTTTGGTCCCGGAGACACGCTGAGGGTCAATGTGAAGGTGGTAGAAGGCAACCGCGAGCGCATTCAGGCCTACGAGGGCGTGTGCATCGGCCGGTCGGGCGGCGGCATCAACGAAAGCTTCACGGTCCGCAAGATATCTTATGGCGAGGGCGTGGAGCGCGTGTTCCCGATCTATTCACCGTGGATCGAATCGATCAACGTCGTGCGCCGCGGCCGTGTCCGCCGCGCCAAGCTCTATTATCTGCGCGGTCTGCGCGGCAAGGCGGCCCGCATCGCCGAGCGTACCGACGCCCGCGCCCGCGCACTGAAGGCGGCGTTCAAAGGCTTCAAGAAGCCGAAAGGCCCGTATGACGATCTCAAGCAGATCAAGGGCGTGGATGAGCGGCTTGCGAAGAAGCTGGCGTCCATCAATGTGTTGAAGTTCGAGCAGATCGCCAATTTCAGCGACGATGAGATTGCGCAGATCGACGAGGCGCTGAAGCTCAACGGCCGCATCGAGCGCGAGGACTGGGCCGGTCAGGCAGTCAAGCTGATGGCCGAGGCGACCGCGGGCGAGGTTCCGGCCGAGGAAGAGGCCGAAGGCACAGAGAAGTAAGAGCGATCAAGGCAGGGGCAATGGGCAAGACGCTGTACGACAAAATCTGGGACGATCATCTCGTTGACGAGCAGCCGGACGGCACCTGCCTTCTCTACATCGACCGCCATCTCATTCACGAAGTGACGAGTCCGCAGGCATTCGAGGGCCTGCGCGTGGCGAAGCGGCGTGCGCACGCGCCGGAGAAGACGCTCGCTGTCGTCGATCACAACGTGCCGACCACCGACCGTTCCAAGCCCATCGAAAATCCGGAGTCGAGAACGCAGGTCGAGGCGTTGGCCAGGAACGCGGACGAGTTCGGCATCGAGTATTTCAACGAGCATGACATCCGCCAGGGCGTCGTGCATGTGATCGGACCGGAGCAGGGCTTTACGCTTCCCGGCACGACCATCGTCTGCGGCGACAGTCATACATCCACGCATGGCGCGTTCGGTGCGCTCGCCCACGGCATCGGTACCTCCGAGGTCGAGCACGTGCTCGCCACTCAGACGCTGATCCAGAAGAAGGCGAAGAACATGCGCATCACGGTGGACAGCCAGCTTCCTGCCGGCGTCACCGCGAAGGACGTCATCCTCGCCATTATCGGCGAGATCGGCACCGCCGGGGGGACCGGCTACGTCATGGAATATGCGGGCGAGGCCATCCGTTCGCTGTCCATGGAAGGCCGTATGACGGTGTGCAACATGTCGATCGAGGGCGGCGCGCGCGCCGGGCTGATCGCTCCGGACGAAAAGACGTTCGAATATCTGAAGGGCCGTCCGCGCTCGCCGAAAGGCGCCGCGTGGGAGGCCGCGCTGCGTCATTGGGAGCGCTTGCGCTCGGACGAGGATGCGGCGTTCGACCACGAAATCAAGCTCGACGCGGCCAGCCTGCCGCCGCTCGTGACCTGGGGCACGAGCCCGGAAAATGTCGTCTCCATAACGGGCGTCGTCCCCGACCCGGCGGCGATCAAGGACGAGACACGCCGCGCAGCGATGGAGCGTGCGCTTGCCTATATGGGCCTGACGCCGGGCACGAAGATGACGGATATCGCCATCGACCGCGTGTTCATCGGCTCGTGCACCAACGGGCGTATCGAGGATATCCGCGCCGCCGCCAAGATCGCCGAGGGCCGCCGCGTGCATGAGCGCGTCGGGGCCATGGCGGTGCCGGGCTCGGGTCTCGTGAAGGAGCAAGCCGAGGCCGAGGGGCTGGACAAGATCTTCCTCGCGGCGGGCTTCGAGTGGCGCGAGCCGGGCTGTTCCATGTGCCTAGCGATGAACCCCGACCGTTTGGAGCCGGGCGAGCGCTGCGCGTCGACGTCGAACCGCAATTTCGAAGGCCGCCAGGGCTTCAAGGGCCGCACGCATCTGGTGTCGCCTGCGATGGCGGCGGCGGCGGCAATCGCCGGGCGGTTTGTGGATATCCGCCAATCGCGGTAATTCACGATAGTCTTTCCGTTCAGGGAGAAATGACGGAGCACTGCCGATCGAAGCTGGCGATATGCCATTTTAGAAAGGGCGGGTAACAGGAATTCCGCTTGGAGATGGTTGACGGCAATTTTGGCGATGACATGAGCGAAAGCTCCGGCCGAACAGCATTTCGATGGCATGGCCCCGGGATCTCGTGGGGCGTGTTACAGCTTGCGACGCCAGCGGTTGGAACAAAGTGTGGGATCTAGTGAATGGGTGCCCCTACAATCGCTACAGCGATAGTTAATAGATATTGGCGGAAAGACTTAGGGTCAAGCTGGGGGGGGCATAGAATTCCACAATTTATAAATAGAATTGATCTATTAAGAATGTATGTCGCGATGACAGTGCGCTAGCGATATTGATGGTATATTAGCATGGCGAATCGGAATCGAAATGTCGATCCATCCATATGGATTGGAGAATTTATTATAACGTCCGTCTTTTGGTTCTTTATTTCCGCCGTTACTCATGAGTATTTTATGAAATTTGCAAAATATCGGGAGGGAGGTTTTGATAGCCTTAACATATGGCCGCCCGTCACTATCATTGCGTGGGGATGTGCTTTGCTGTTTAAGGAACCAGATATTCGAGTAAATAAGAAATATTTTATTATTGCGACGACATCCATTTCTTTTTCCGTATTTGCGATTGCGTGGCCGATACTGTATCATGCCTTTCTTGTAGGAAAATTGTATCCCTATAGAATTATTGATTTCATGGTTTTCTCATCTTATTTTTTGATTGAGATTCCGATGATATGTATCGTATTTGTCTACTCAACGACACGACCAAAAGATGTAGCAGGGTGGGTGCGCATAATAACCCTCAGCCTTGCAGCGCTGAGTGCAGCAAAGGCTCTCCTTTTAATTTCAATGCCAGGAATACCCCTTAGAACGCATATGCGGTGACTTTGGAAGATCCATTCCACCTACTTGCGTCGACGAAGCCGCAGGGTGTGATCCAGGACGATTTCCTGCTCAGGCCGCCGGATCGGGTTTCGTGCGGCTGCGGCTTGGCTTCGCCGCCATCGACTCAGGCCAAAATGGTGTCTTCTTTGCTTTCGAAGCCGTCTTGGTCTTACGTTTCGCCGGGGCCGGGCTTTTGAGCGATGGCTTGGGTGCCGGTTCGGCAGCGGAGGCGCCCAACGCACGAATATGTCTCAGCAGCGCCATCGGCTTGGAAGATGTGAGACCCGGAAAATGCGGATCAAGCCTTTTTGCCAGATCACACACCTCCTTGTCGGTCAATTCTTCCAAGACTAGATCAAATATTTCTTCTGATACAGCCGCGCGGGCTTGCCGGAAGCCTGCCACCCCTTGTTTGTTGGTCTTAAGATACTTCTTGAGCAGCGCAGTCGCATTCTTCTTCACGTCGGCACTTATGCTAAAAAATATTTCCGGATGAAGGCCAATGGCTTGCAGAAGCTCATATCCGTTAATGGTCGTGCCCATGTAGCGCCCTCTTTACCTCGGTTGCCAAACTGGAGAGAACGTCGTCCAGCGGGTTCTGGTATTTCTGCCTGTACGTGACCGGCCCATCGTCGATCCGGTCCAAGGCTTTCGGGAAGCTGGCCGATTCGGGGAGCGTTGTCTCGAACAACGAGAATATGGCATCCCGCTTTCTGGCTTCTCCGGTCAACTCGCGATGATACTGATTGTGCTGCCTGGTATTGTTCTTTCTCGTGACGAGGACGTGCGGCCGCTTGGAATTGTTGCGCCTCTCGATGTCATGGAGCACATTCTGCAGGAAAGCAGCGAGACCGAGATGTGACAGGAAATCCGGTATGGTTGGCACGATGACCATATCCGCCAGCGCTATTGCGGCCACCGTAAACGCGGATATGCCGGGAGCACAGTCAAATATTATATAATCGTATTCTTCAATTATATTTTGTATCGCTCGATTAAGAACTTCCGTAGACCGCCCTTCAATCGCCCCCATGTCGTATTTTCGTCGAGTGAGAGCATGAATGATTTCACGCTCCGTAATACGCAACTGAGGAGACGATGCGATAAGCGAGACATTGAGCGGTTGTCCTAGATGGGTGACTTGGCTTACCTGTCGCTGGGTGATATCCGCCAACGAAAATGGCATGGTAGCGACTAGTTTTGTATGAAAGAACGCATCTACCGTTTGGTCGCTATGAATGCAGGCCTTAAGTTTTTCATCGCCCACCAGGCAATATGACGCATTCGCTTGCGTATCAATGTCAATAACAAGTATAGAAGTGTTCGGATTTGCGGCTAACGTTTCCGCCAAACTTATGACCGTTGTTGTTTTCCCGACGCCGCCCTTCATGTTGACGACGCTAATGACTTTTGCAGACAAGTGTACTCTCCAACACAACTCGCCAGGATGGCTTACTCCCGGTCTTCGACATATGCGCCCCCGAACCCAGCTTTGGCGTGCAACCGCCGCCGGTTGTCAAGCGCGGTGACAAGGCGCAAGAAATTCACTTGATGCCCGATCACGAAATCTACCGGCCAGCCGCCCATGCGGCTGACAGCAGGCTTGGTCAAGGATAACTGTTACTTAGAGATATTTCATTATCTAACGCAGAAAGGCCCCCAAAGGGGCCTTTCCTCATTTCTTTCGCAACTCACTGCAGCTCAGTGCGCCAGCACAGCCAGCAGCAGAAGCGCCACGATGTTCGTGATCTTGATCATCGGGTTGACCGCCGGGCCCGCCGTATCTTTGTACGGGTCGCCCACGGTGTCGCCGGTCACGGCCGCTTTGTGCGTCTCCGAGCCCTTGCCGCCGTAATGGCCGTCCTCGATGTACTTCTTGGCGTTGTCCCAAGCGCCGCCGCCCGCCGTCATCGAGATGGCGACGAACAGGCCGGTGACGATCACGCCCAGCAGCATCGCGCCCACCGACGCAAAGGCCGCAGACTTGCCCGCCACCCAGTTGACGACGAGGAAGACGACCACCGGCGATAGAACCGGCAGCATCGACGGGATCATCATCTCTTTGATCGCCGCCTTGGTCAGCATGTCTACCGCGGCGCCGTAGTCCGGCTTGTCGGTGCCCTCCATGATGCCCGGCTTGGCCTTGAACTGGCGGCGTACTTCCTCGACGATCGAACCGGCCGCGCGGCCCACGGCGGTCATGCCCATGGCGCCG
>JBNKDX010000055.1:0-10027 GCA_050288485.1 Rhodomicrobiaceae bacterium
TGCGCCCCAAGGGGCGCTATTTGAGATCGACCCTCAGAAAATCGTGCCGCCCACTGGGCGAGACGCGGAAATTCACGACCTCCTTGCGAACCGGCACGATCTGGATTGCATGAGCGATGGGGACCCACGGCGCCTGCTTCTTGAAGATACTCTGCGCCTGCTCGTAGAGCTTGGTCCGGTCGCCTGTGAACCTGTTTGCCTTGGCCTGTGCGAGGAGAGCCTGGAAGACGTCATCGCACCACCGCGCGGCGTTGTTGGGCACGGGCTGGCCGCTGTCGCAGCCCAGAAGCCCGTAAAGGACGTTGTCCGGATCGCCGTTCTGTACGGCCCAGCCCGTCAGAATGATCTGCTGCTCGCCTTTGAGCATGCGGGCGTGAAGCGTGGCGGCATCCAGGTGTTTGATCTCGGCCTTGACGCCGATCTTGGCCAGATCCGCCTGGATCATGGCGGCGGCGCGCTTCGGGTCCGGATTGAAGGGCGCCTGGGCAGGCGCTGTCCAGATCTCCGTGGTGAAACCCTCCGGATAGCCCGCCTCGCTCAGCAGTTTCTTCGCCGCCGACGGCATGTACGGCTCGTCGCGCACGCGCAAGCCTTTGTTGTAGGACCACAAAGCCGGGGGAATGGGGCCAATGGCCGGAATAGCCGTTGCGCCGTACAGTGTTTCGATGAGCGCCTTCTTGTTGATCGCCAGATTCAGCGCCTTGCGGACGCGCACGTCGCCGAACGGCTTCACCTGCGTGTTGAAAGCGGCGTAGGAGACGTTCAGGCCCGGCTGCTCAAGGACCGTGACGTTCTCGTCCTTCTTCATTGCCGCCAGATCGGCGGACGCGGGATTGGCCATCGCCTGGCATTCGTTCTTCTGCAGCTTCGCCCAACGCGCCGGGGCGTCCGGTGTGATGGAGAAAATCAGCTCGTCGAGCTTCGGCGTCCCCGCCCAGTGGAAGGGAAAGGCGCGGAAGCGGATGAAGGCGCCTTTACGATATTCCGCGAGGTAGAACGGCCCCGTGCCGATGGGCTCAAGGTCGAGCTTCTCGGGCGTTCCGGCCTTGAGGAGCTGGTCCGCATATTCCTTCGACTGGATCGCCGCCCATTCGACCGCCACATCGGCGAGAAAGGGCGCCTCCGCCCGCGTCAGCGTGAAGCGCACGGTGAGATCGTCCACCTTTTCCACGGACTTCAGCAGCTTGGGCAGGCCGAGGGCCTCGAATTCGGCGTGATCGGCGTTTGTCACCTTGTAATAGGGATGGTCCGGCTTCCACTGCCGCTCGATCGAGAATACGACGTCGTCGGCATTCAGGTCGCGCGAGGGCCGGAACGAGGCGCTGGCCTGCCATTTTATGCCGGGGCGCAGGTGGAACGTGTAGACGGCGCCGTCATTGGAGATGTCCCAGCGCGCGGCGAGACTGCTCATGAGCCGGGTCGAACCGGGCTCGAACCGCACGAGCCGGTCGTAGATCTGGTGGGAGGCGTCGAGCGAGGGAGCGTCATTGGCTACACCCGCGTAGAAGCTCTGCGGGCTGTTCTCGGAGCAGAACACCAGCGACTTGGCCGCCACGGGCGCGGCGCAGGCGGCGATGAGGGTTGCGGACAAAGCTGCTGCCGCGAACAGTCGTCCGCGTGCGGGAAGTGGTAATTTCATGTCCTGTCTCATTTTTTTGGCGGGCGCCGGATGGCGCCGAAGGGCTCGTGCGGGACTCGATCACAAACAGACGCGTATGTCCATCGGCCTCGATGTCCCAGGGCGCGAAGCGCGTGAGCGGCGCCTTGTCGGCAACGCTCATCCGCCATCTCTCAGCGTCATCACCGACATCACGCCGACCGTCGCCCGGCATTTAGCCGCCAGCCGTTCGGCCTCACCCGCGGAAAGCCCGGTGAAACGCAGCTCCACCAGCATTTCCTCGCCCGTGCGGTGCTCGGTGGAGGCGTGGACCCGGCAGGGCGCCAGCCCCATCTTGGCGAACGGCGCCAGCACGCGCGGCAGAAGGCCGGGATCGGTCTCGCCGGTGACGAAGAAAAACGTCTTTGCGGTCGCGGCGGCATGGCTTTCGCGGGCGTCATCGCACTGTGCGGATGAACGCAACGATCGGGTCGCAGACATGGGGGAGTTCCTTGATACGATACGGCTGAAGGTCGCCCGCGGCCGGAAATCGGCGGGTGCAGGCATGGTCAACACGGAAACCCGGCCGCGCTCAGGCGACCGGGCCGCTAACTCGCGTCGTGCTAATCATGCGAAGGGCCGTAAACATGGCCGGTTCACTACACCAAACGCGCCCGTCCCGCAAGGCGGCGTCCTAGTACGCCCCGCAGGAAGTCCTGACCCACTTGCCGCACATGCTCATCAGGACTTCCCGCGGATAAGGCGTACTAGCAAGCTATTGACTCTAGTACAGCTTTTCCGCCGGAAGTTCGCTTGCGAGTTCGCGGCAAATGGCGTGCGAACTTCCGGCGGGCTGTACTAGCGCCTCTCGGCTTCGGCGCGGAAGGGGCGCGATAGCAGCGCCTTGATCGCCTCGTCTATCGACATTTCCTGCGCCAGCATCGCGCGCACGGCCTCGCAGATCGGCATCTCAACCCCTACGGCCTTCGCCCGCGCCACCGCCGCCGCCGCCGTGTGCGCGCCCTCGCTCACCGATTTGCGGCTGCCGAGCACCTCGGCCAGCGTCCTGCCCTCTCCCAGCGCCAGCCCCAGCGACATGTTGCGCGACTGCGCGCTGGAGCATGTCAGGATGAGATCGCCAAGCCCCGACAGCCCCTCAAGCGTCTCCGCGCGGGCGCCGATGGCCAGGCCGAAACGCGTCAGTTCGGCAAAACCTCGCGTGATCAGCGCCGCCTGGGCGTTGGCCCCGAGACGCCGCCCCACCACGATGCCGGAGGCGATGGCCAGCACGTTTTTTATCGCGCTCCCCGTCTGCACGCCGATCATGTCGTCCGTCCAGTAGACGCGCAGCGAGCGGCTGGCGAGCGCGGCCACGATGTCGCGGCCGAGCGCCTCGTCCGATGTCGCCAGCGTCAGCGCGGCGGGCAGGCCGCGGGCGACTTCGGCGGCGAAACTCGGCCCCGCCATGATGGCAGGGAGCGCGTTGGGCAGAGCCTCGGCGAGCACGTCCGACATCATCTTGCCGCTGTCGGCCTCGAAGCCTTTCGTGCAGATGACGACGGGTTTGCGCCCGAGATGGGGGGCGAACTCGCGGGCGACGGCGCGCATGAACTGGCTCGGCGTCACCATCAGGATGAGGCTCGCGGCAGCGGCTTCGGCGGCTTCGGTCGTGGCGCGGATCGCCGGGTCGAGCGTGACGCCAGGAAGGTAGACGCCATTGGTGTGGCGTTCGTTGATTTCGGCCACGGTTTCGGGTTCATGCGCCCAGATGACGACATCGCGCCCCGTCCGGCGCGCCGCTCCGGCGAGCGCGGTCCCCCACGCGCCCGCACCGATGATGCCAACGGATTGAAAAATCATCGTATTCCCTCGATTCAACGGGGGCGCGCAGCCGGATACCTCCCCGCCGCCAGCGCTTCCGGCCTAAAAACTGTCCGGCGCACTTTTGCACAGCCTGCCCCGGCACGCAGCCATTTTGAAGGAAGTCATCCACCGCCCGGCGCAGGCGAGACGGCGCCAGTCCCGCGAAAGCGCTCGCGGACCATCAACTTGCCGTGACATTGCATAACCCCGGTATCGTCGCCGCATTGTTGCGAGATATTCTCAACATCGAAGCCGCGGCGGCGTTCCGCCGTGCGCGCCACACTGGTTCTCTTCCGGGAGGAAAACATGCCTGCAATGACCCGCCGTGGAGCCGTACTGTCCGCCGCAGCCGCCGGGCTTGCCTTCGGCCTCAACAGATATGTGGAGATCATCCCGCCCGTGTTTGCTCAGGATCACGCCTCCGCCCTCAACCCGAAGGGGCAAAAGTTCTTCAAGTTCAAGGTCGGGGACATCGAGGTGACGCAGATATTCGACGGGTTCGTGGCGCGCGATCACAACCCCGGCTTCGTCAAGAACGCCTCGCTCGACGAGCTCAAGGCGTCGATGAAAGCCGCCGGGCTACCCGACGACAAGCTGCTCATCCCGTTCACCATCACCATCGTGAAGATCGGCGACCGCACCATCATGTTCGACTCGGGTAACGGCAGCAGCGGCGCGCCGGGCACCGGCCAGCTTGCCGCGAACATGAAGGACGCGGGGATCGATCCGGCGAAGCTCACGACCGTCGTCATCACCCATTTCCACCCCGATCACATCTTCGGGCTGATGACGAAGGAGAATGGCCAGGTGTACGGTGAGGCGGAAATCGTCGTTCCGGAGACCGAGTACAAGTTCTGGACCGATCCCGCGCTCATCGAGAAGCTGCCCGAAGGCCGCCGGGGCCTCGCCCAACGCATTCAGGCGACCCTGCCCAACTGGAAGAACGTGCGCCAGGCGGCCGCGGGCAAGGAGGTGGTGCCGGGCATCCATTCCGTGGCGACCTTCGGGCACACGCCGGGACACACGAGCTACCTGATGGCCTCCGGCGGCAAACAGCTCCTGGTGCTCGGCGACGTCACCAACTATCCCGCGTACAACATGCGCCAGCCCGGCTGGCACATCATGTTCGACCATGACGGCGCGATGGCCGAGAAGACGCGGCGCGAGACCTTCGAGCGGACCGTCGCGGACAAGACCATCTGCACGGGCTATCACTGGGGTATGTCGGGTGCGGGCACTGTCGCCAAGGACGGCAAGGGCTACGCGCTGGTGCCGGTGGCGTAGCCGAGTCTCAGCAGGCGGCACGAACGCAATAAGGGGCGGGGCTATCAGAATCCCCTGCCCCAGAACTGCATCGGCTTCGCCGTCTCCTCCTGCTCGCCAATATCCAGCCAGGAGAAATGCGCGACGATACCGTCGAGCGGGCGGTAGCCGCGCTTGCGCCAGAAAGCGTCGAGCGGGCGGTAGCCGGCGGGGCGCGCGGGATAATCCTCGGGCCGGATGACGCCACAGAACGCCGTCCTGTCATAGCCGAGGGCCTGGGCGTGGCGCTCGCGCCCGTCGAAAAAGGCGTGGCCGAGGCCCTGGCCTCGATAGGCGCTCAGGAGGATCGACTCACTGAAATAAAAGATATCCTCCACATTCAGCCCCGCCGCGACGAACGGCGCGGTGAACTCCTCGTGCTCGTGGCGGAGCGGTGCGGCGGTCGATGCGCCGACCAGCGCGCCGCCGTCGAAGGCGCAGATGGCGACATGGTCCGGCATGTCGAGAAACTTGCCGAGATACCGTTCCTCGTATTCCAAAGTCCCGTCATAAAGGTAGGGCCAGTCGCGGAATACCTCGATGCGCAGCCGCGCGAGCTGCGGCAGGAGGTTGCGTAAGGATGCGCCGCTGTGGGGTTCGACGCGCAGCATCGTCGGGCTCCTCAAAAGACAGGGGCGCCGCTCATTCAGCGGCGGACGGCGGGCGCCTCCAGCGGCAACCCGTTGGCGCGCCAGTTCACGTAGAGTTCAAGCGCCACGAACTCCGGCGACCCGTTGGCGAACGGCTCCGCCCGCATCCGGCGGTAGCAGCTCCTGAACCGCTCGTGCAGCGAGACGAGCTTCTTGGTGGACATCTCCCAGGAGGGCGAACCGTTGGGGTGGCCCTGGCTGATCGTCACATCGCCGAGGCTGGCGCCGTAACGGGCATTGTGGCAGAGCGCGCAAGACATGCCATATTGCCCGGTCCGCGTGGTGTATAGTTTCTTACCCAAGGCGAAGATTGCCGCCGCCGGGCCGCTGATGCTGACATTGGTGAGGCTGCGCCGCGCCTGCAAGCGCAGGAACGCCGTCATCGCCAGAAGCGCGTCGGACTCGTAGGCCCACGGCGCGGCCTTCATCTTCTCCCTGCGGCAGAGATTGACGCGCTGTTCCAGATTGACGACCTTCCCGGCGGACAGGTCATATTGCGGATAGCTAGCCGCCGCGCCGCGCATGGTTTCCCTCGCGGTGTTATGGCAGGAGGCGCAGGATTTGCCCGCGGAGCCGTCGGCCCGGCTCCAGAGCTTCTCGCCCTGGACCGACCATACGAAGGCCGGGTTGTCGAAATCGTCGTCCTGGAGCGAGCGCAGTTCGAGCGGGCTGAACTCATAGCCGGAAATCAGCTCGCGCAACGGGTTGTCCCTGTCCTGCGGCGGGATCGACTTGAGCTGCTTTCCGCCGATCTCCGCCGCCGGCGCGGCGAGGACAAGGAACGTCAGCAGGATGGCGGCAACACCGGCTCTGCGCAGATTGACGGTCACGCGGCGTCTCCCCGTCGCTATTTCAGGTTTCTCAGGAACGCCACAATGTCCTCGACTTCCGAGGGCGTCAGGATCGTCTTGCCAGCCAGCCCTGCAGGGACGCGGTCATAGGTCGCAGCGGTCAAAAAGGAGGGCATGATGGTGTTGGGAGTGACGATCTTGGCGTCGACGATGCGCTGGCGAAGCTGAGCCTCGCTGAGGCGCGCGCCGACATCGTTCAGGCTCGGCCCCACGCTCCCCTGCGCCGTCTCCTCCCCAAGCGCCGAGATGCGGTGGCACATGAGGCAGTTGCCCTTGTTCGGGTCGAGCACGAGCGCGCGGCCGCGCGCCGGATCGCCCAGCCGTCCGGTGAGCGAGCGTGCGATGCCCGGCAGCGTCTGCGGCAGGAGCGCCGCCTGCGCCGCAGCCTGCATCTGCTGGTAATAACCGGCGGTCTTGGGTTTGCATTTCAGGGCCAGCGCGGTGCCGGGCATGGCGGCGATCAGCCCCGCAAGACCCAGCCGGATGCCAAGCAACTTTCGCCAACCCGTTCTACGTTTCAATGCGACTTCCCCAAAAGCAATGCGGCATACACTCTTCGAGCGGAATTGCGGCTGAAACCGGGCATTCCCGCAAGGTTTCGCGCATCTTAGTGCAAGCTTGGCGCTCACGCCAGCGCCCGATGCGGCGGCGGCGTATGGCGGCGATGCAGCGCCGGACTATGCAGAGGGGCGTCGAAATGATAGACATGCGCACCGCCCGAGCTGGCGAATCGTGTTCTTCAACCCGAGAAAGAGTGTTTGAGAGAATGGCCACCCTGCGGCCAGGCACCGCCCTGACTTTCGATGATGTTCTGCTGCGGCCCGCGCATTCGGAGATTCTACCCGGCGCCGTCGATGTGTCCTCCTGGGCTACGCGCAGTATCAAGCTCAATATCCCCATCATATCCGCGGCCATGGACACGGTGACCGAGGCGCGTCTGGCCATCGCCATGGCTCAGGCGGGCGGCATCGGCATCATTCACCGCAATCTGGAGCCGCCGGAACAGGCCGACCAGGTGCGCAGGGTGAAGAAATACGAATCCGGCATCGTGCTCAACCCGGTGACCATCTACCCGGACGCGACGCTGGAGGAGGCGCTCACGCTCATGAGGCGCCACGGCATTTCCGGCATTCCGGTGGTGCTGCCGCAGCCCGACGGCGCCGGGGACGGCAAGCTTGTCGGCATTCTCACCAACCGCGATGTGCGTTTCGCCACCGACCGCAACCAGCCGGTTTCGGAGCTGATGACGAAGGAAAATCTCGTCACGGTCCGCAAGGGCGTGAGCAACACCGAGGCTATGCGCCTTCTGCACCAGTACCGCATCGAAAAGCTCGTCGTTGTCGATGAGGACTACCGCTGCATCGGGCTGATCACCGTGAAGGACATGGAGAAGGCCCAGCAATACCCGAACTCGTCCAAGGACGCACAGGGGCGCCTGCTCGCGGGCGCGGCGACCACCGTCGGCGAAACCGGTTTCGAGCGCAGCGAACGGCTGATCGACGCGGGCGTCGATCTGGTCGTCGTGGACACGGCGCACGGCCATTCGAGCCGCGTCCTGGAGGCCGTGGGCCGGATCAAGCGGCTGTCGAACTCCGTGCAGGTTCTCGCGGGCAATATCGCCACCGCCGATGGCGCCAGGGCGCTGATCGACGCGGGCGCCGACGCCATCAAGGTCGGCATCGGGCCGGGCTCGATCTGCACGACGCGCGTCGTGGCGGGGGTGGGCGTCCCTCAGCTCACGGCGATCATGGAGACTGCCGAGGTGGCGCACACGGCCGGCATTCCGGTGATCGCCGATGGCGGCATCAAATATTCGGGCGATCTCGCCAAGGCGCTCGCTGCGGGCGCCAGCGCGGTGATGGTCGGCTCGCTGCTTGCGGGAACGGATGAAAGCCCGGGCGAGGTCTATCTCTATCAGGGGCGGTCCTATAAGTCCTATCGCGGCATGGGATCGCTTGCGGCCATGGCCCGCGGCTCGGCGGACCGCTATTTCCAGGAGGAAGTCGGCGACACGCTGAAGCTCGTGCCGGAGGGCATCGAGGGACAGGTTCCGTACAAAGGGCCGGTCGGCAGCGTGCTGCATCAGCTCGTCGGCGGATTGCGCGCGGCAATGGGCTATACCGGCTGTCCGACGGTGCCGGAGCTGCACGCGCGGGCGGAGTTCCTTCAGATCAGCACGGCGGGCCTGCGCGAAAGCCACACGCACGACGTGACGATCACGCGCGAAAGCCCGAATTACCCGACGAACAAAGGCTGATGCGTCCAGGTCCGCGATGCGTCGGCAGAGACCGTCCGAAACGCTGACAACGATGCGCCATGGCCGCAGCACCGGTACGGAAGGAGGGGTTGATCCGTCCGCCGGCCGGCCGCAATATCCTTGTCAACAAGAGCAATGCGCCGGACATCCCGCTTTCGGTCATCATCTGGGGAACGCCGCCTCAAGTCTTACCGACGCGGATGCCGTTCCGCCGCGCCTGTTCCCGGGATCGCCCGTGTGGCTGCCTGACATGGGTATGAAGTAGCGGGCCTATGAGCACACCGTTCTTTTCTGATCTGCTGGCGTCGATCGCCGATCGGGGCCGCGCCGTTCTCAACCTGCCGCCGCGCCGGTCCGATGCCATGGGGCCGGGCGATCTCGCGGAGGGCTGCCGGGCGCTGGTTTCTCGGCGGGGCGAGGCGTCGGGCATGGCGCTGGCGCGCGATATTCTCGCGCGCTGGGAGGTGCTCGGCCCCGATGCGCGGCGCAGCTTTCTGGTCCAGCTCGCCGAGGAATTCGGGCCGGATACCGAGCGGCTCGATGCAGCGATTACGAAATGGCACGAGACGCCGTCGCCGCAGGCGCTCATCGACCTGCACGCCGCCGCCGAGCCGAAACGGCAGGAACTCATCCGCCGGCTCAATCTGGCGCCGGACGGCACGCGCCAGCTCGTCGCCATGCGCGCGGAACTCCTGCGTCACCGAAAGGACTTCCCCGTCCTGGAGGCGCTCGACACCGATCTCCGGCATCTGTTCTCCTCCTGGTTCAACCGCGGTTTTCTGGTGCTCAGGCGCATCGGCTGGTCCACGCCCGCCAATATCCTGGAAAAGATCATCCGCTACGAGGCGGTCCACGCCATCAAGGATTGGGACGAACTGCGCAGGCGCATCAAGCCGGACGACCGGCGGCTGTTCGCCTTCTTTCACCCGCAGATGGTGGACGAACCGCTGATCTTCCTGCAGGTGGCGCTGACCGCCGGTATCCCCGGCGCCATCGCGCCTCTTCTTGCCGACGGGCGCGAACCGATTGCCGCCAGCAATGCGCGCACCGCCGTGTTCTACTCCATTTCCAACTGTCAGGAGGGGTTGCGCGGCATTTCCTTTGGCCATTTCCTGATCAAGCAGGTGGTCGAAGAGCTAATACACGAGCTGCCGAAGCTCAACAGTCTCGTCACGCTGTCGCCAATGCCCGGCTTCGCTTCCTGGCTCGCGCGCCAACGCATGGCGGACGCCCCCGAAGGTCTGACGCCCGTGCATCTCGACTCTTTGCGCGAACTCGACGGCCTGGCGTGGCTCCATAATGCACCGGTGCTGCCCGGCATCGAGAAAGCGCTCACCGCCGCCGCCGCCTGGTATCTGCTCAAGGCGAAGACGCCGGAAGGGTGGCCGCTCGACCCGATCGCCCGCTTCCATCTCGGGAACGGTGCACGGGTGGAGCGCATCAATTTCCGCGGCGATATGTCGGCAAAGGGCCTCAAACAGTCTCACGGGCTGATGGTCAACTATCT